>JANWWB010000203.1 GCA_025056515.1 Anaerolineales bacterium | reverse complement strand
CGAACTCGTTTTCTAAGGCTCGCGCTGCACCGGGTTCATCGGGCAGGTAGCTTTTGGGCATGCGCACATCATCGGGACAGAAGATGCACTTGCCAGGGCAGGGATAAGGCTTGGTCAGCACAGTGACGGTCGTGACGCCCGAAAGCGTTCGCACTGGCTTGAGGCGGATGCGCGCCAAAAGATCTTCATCCGCCTCCCATTCGCCGTTTCTGACCAGTTCGTTGTAGGCCGCTACCAAGGCGGATTTGTGAAGCGGAGCGCCGCGCCATAGGTGAGTGCGCAGAGCGACCTCCACCGGTTTGCCACGGCGGATATCTTCTAGCGCCAGGCGAGCCTGAGCTAGCTTTTCAGGGGGTAAAGAACGCAATTCGCTCCAATTCTCTCGTTTTGCCATATTTTGCTCTACAATTCGACATTATCTGCACAATTCAAGATCAACCCTTTTGGTCTGATGGTCGAGTAAAATACGAGATATGAGACCAAAATTCGGATCGATACTTGGATTTTACCAAAGAGCCACTGAAAACGGGGTCTCTTTGATCGTTTTTCTGACCTTGTTGGTCTTGCTTTTCATGGCGCTCTTGACTGCCTGCCAAACTGTCTCTACCGAATCTACCGCTCAGGCGGCAATTCCTTCTCAAGCCCCCTTCCGAATAGAAGTGTCGCCAACTCCTTCGCCGTTTTTCCCTAGCCCGACTGCTACTCTTTCTCCCTCTCCTACTGCTACGCCGTCTACAGTTCGTTTTGCTGTGTTGGGAGATTACGGGCAGGATGGTCCTGGCCTGGCAGCGGTGGCAGCACTGATTGAGGCTTGGAAAGTTGATTTAATTCTGACGGTTGGAGATAACAATTATCCGGTCGGTGCCGCAGAGACAATCGATGCGAATATCGGTAAGTACTTTCATCGTTATATTTTTCCCTATCGGGGCACATACGGTGAGGGTGGCGAGGTTAATCGGTTCTTCCCAACTCTAGGAAACCATGATTGGATGAGCCAAGATGCTCGTCCTTACTTTGAATACTTCACCTTGCCGGGCAACGAGCGGTACTATGATTTCACCTGGGGACCGGTGCATTTCTTCGCCTTGGATAGTGACCCGCGCGAGCCGGATGGTGTCGGGTCGCGCTCGCTCCAAGCAAAATGGCTGCAGGAACGCCTGGCAGAGTCGGAATCGCCCTGGCAGGTGGTCTATTTCCATCATGCGCCGTATTCGTCTGGTTCGAACGGTTCAACAGCCTGGATGCGTTGGCCGTTTGCTGACTGGGGGGCCGATGTAGTTTTCTCCGGTCATGATCATGTTTACGAGCGCTTGCAGGTGGATGGAATTCCTTATTTCATCGTGGGTTTAGGTGGAGGGGGACGGTATCATTTTGGAGAGGCCTTGCCGGAAAGCCAATTCCGCTTCAATGCCGCTTATGGTGCATTGTTGGGAATGGCCGACGCAACCGAACTGGTGCTTGAGTTCTACACGGTCAGCGGGGAAAGGATGGATGGGTATCGCCTTCGCAAGCCTTGAGTGAAAAGCTTATGAATGAGTAGCTGGACAATCCTGTTTGATGGCGTCAAAGCCAATCGTCGTTTGCCTGTTGCTCTGTTGCAAAACCCTGGGAAATGCAAGACACGTGCGTCGTGATGAGCTTTTGAAGACGGCAAAGCTCTAACCTTGGGCTAGATGGCGAAGTCCTCTGAATAATCGTGCGACTGCTTCGGCAGTTGCGCTGCTTTTGCAGTGACATACCCCCTCTATGTTTGCAACAAAGCATTTGCCTGTTATTATGACGGTTTGGACCTTTTCAACACATCTGCGCGCACAGCCTGACAGCGTTCGCACATCTCATTGCGGCAAAGGAGTGCCAGAGGGTCTCGATGGAGTCGGTTGACGACTGCGCGTAGAAGCATTTGAAGGGGCAGTGCTTGGAGGAGAGCATTCCCGATGCGAATGAAGCGAGTGTAGCGCTCTACATTGGGTGCAATCTCTTGAAAACCTGCCGAGCAGCCTGGAAAGTTAGGGCACTCGACAACACCTTGGGGTGTTAGTGCCCATCGGATGAAGGTCTTGCGGCCGGCTAAGCGTTCGGCATAGTGGATGCTGGTGTTGACCGTGTGGTTGACGCCCATCAGGATCACCCATCCATCGGCTTGTGCCAGCGCGCCGATGGGAGCAAATGGCTCCTGCAAGGTTTGTGTATTGAGGAAACGTTCGGCGTTCAGACCTGTAAAGGAGAGAATCGGATGGTGGCTGCGTTGTGCCTCGGGTAAGCGACGCAGGGTTTCAGGGATGATCCCGATGAGTGGGTCTACCGGCATTTTTGGGCGGAAGAACTCGGCCATACGATTTTGGTCTTTACCCGATCCATAAATCAACCCATTATCCGGCGGACCTACCAGGGGGATGACCATGGTTTTGTACGTAAAAGCTGGCGCTAGAATCGTATGAAAGGTGTTCTTCAAGGCTGTGACGACTGTTGGAGCCCCTCCTTCCACCTGACCAAATGCCGATAGCGAAGCGTGAACCAGCACCGGCGCTTGTCCTAAACCCAAATCGCGCAGACCTAGCAACAAGTCGCGTAAGCGTATCAACTTCATAGCCCAAGCCTCTCCAGGGCATGTTCAAGGGAGGCATCGATCTCGACTTGAATGCCGAACTCGGCCAGTTCCTTGGCTGCGATTTGGACAAATGTCGCAAGAGCGGCTTTGCTTGCAAAGTAAGCAGCGCGGCGTGCTTGACCTTTGGGCCGGCTTCCGATGTGCAGAATCAGCCCACCGCCCTGGGTCTTCATGATACGACTTGCCGATTGGGTCAGCAAGAAGGCGGCGGTCAGGTTGACGTCCAACGTGCGCGCCCAATCCCATTCATCCATCTCGAGAACAGATTTCTGAGGTTCCACTTCGGCGCAGTTCACGACCAGGTCAAGGCGACCGAAATCATCTAGAACTTGATTCAGTAATCCTTGAACGGGCAATTTTTTGGCGATATCTGCTAAGTAGGGGCGGACTCGGGCGCCCAGAGCTTGGAGGCGAGCGACTGTTTCATCCAGGTTGACAGGCGTCAGGTCGGAAACGGCAAGTTGCCATCCACGCTGGGCCAAGGCTTCAGCGGCACGCCTCCCACTCCCTTTTCCTGCACCGACCACGAGAGCAACTTTTTCAGAAGGCATAGACATGACGTTTTACTGTCTGTTTGGGAAGAGGTTGTTGTTAGGTCCGCATCGGATGATTTCATCCGGAGCGGTTTTTGCGTTGAGCGGAATCCCAAAATAGGGCGAGGGGTCGAGCGTGTTTTGAATGTCCAACTCGTTGAGGAATTTGCCGTCTGAGTCGCTTAAGACGATCGAAAAGTGTAGATGGACGCCAGAAGGGTTGGTCGGGTTGCCGGTGTAGTTGCCCTGGTACCCCAGAAAAGTTCCAGCCTCAATATATTTTTCGACCGTGCCGGGGGGAAATTCCGGAGAGATGAACGAGTTGCCGTTTGGGTCAGCCATGTGAGTATAGTACAACCAGATTTGACGTCCTGGTTGGAGCGGATCGGAAGGGACGCGAACAATCACAGCCGATTTCCAATCGGGTAACCGCCATAAGTAGCCAGGGTAGGCAGCAATAACCGGCGTTACGCCGACCTCTGTGCCTCCAAAAATATCTAGACCGCTGTGGCGATGTCCGGGCCGGAATGAGTCGTCCCATAAATAACCAATCAGGCCATCGGTGGGCATGATGAAAGGAGCATCCGGTGCACAGCGCGTCCCAGCACGGACGGCCCAATCGGGATGACGTTCGGGATGGCGAAGCCACTCAATCAGGCGTCCGGTGCGTCCTGATGATCTTAACATCCGCAGGCCATAATACCCTATTCCCACCAAGACACCGGCAAGGAGGATGAAGAGAAGCAATTGTTTGGAACGCATAGTCGGTATTATACCCGTGAGTCTCGGCAAAAAGGCTGCAAGTAATTAGTACGCAAATTTGTTTACGCAGAGGGAACGTTGTCTTACTGATCCTGCGACCAGGATTTGTGCGTAGAGTTGTTCCAAGAGAGGCTACTTAGACGGGGATCCGCCAGGCGAGAGAATAGGAAAAAAGGATATCTTTCTGACAAGACCGTGTTAATATAACAAATGA
>JANWWB010000064.1 GCA_025056515.1 Anaerolineales bacterium | reverse complement strand
ATCAGGTCGCCGATGACCAGACGCTCCGAGACTTCCTCGACCGCCGCGGCCAGGCCCATGCGGTCCACCGCCACCGGCACGAAGGCCTGACGGAAGCGCAACTCGCCGAGGAGGGGACGGACGAACTCGAAGACGCGCCGCTCCAGGGTGTGTTTCAGACCGCGCCCATCGCAGAGCGGAGTCTTCGTCACGCCCTCGACCAATTTGAGGGCAGCGCGCAGAGGATACTCGCGGCCGTCCAGGCGCAGGTACAGGTCCACGCCACCGACGCCGAAGGCGTCCACCTTGCCGTCCAGTTCGAGGTATAGGCGGCGGGCTTTTTCCACGTCGCCGTCCGTGCCGATGCGTTCGATCTCGATGATCTCATCGCCGAAGCGGACGGTGACTTTTTTATCGCGTTTGGAACTGCCCAAACTGATGCTGACGGCTCGTTTCATAGGGTTCTCCTGGTTTTTTTAACACAAAGGACTCAAAGAGGACTCAAAGGACACGAAGAGGGAAAAGGAGGAAGCACAAAGGACTCAAAGGGACTCGAAGGGCACGAAGCATGCGAAGGAAGAGAGCACAAAGCTAAACAATCATGCGCTTAATGCCGTTCTTTAGATGGGGAACGGTGAAGTTTGAGATAGCCAAGACGGACGCCGGTGAGGCGCAGATAGGTCAGCAATTGCGCTTCGTACACCGGGTTCATCGTTTCAACCGCCTTGATTTCCACAATGACGCATTTCTCGACCAGTAAATCTAAACCAGTAAATCTAAGCGCGAACCGTTTTCCATCCTCAGGCCCTTATAAACCACTGTTACCGGCACTTCGGTTTCGACCCGGAGGCCACTTTCGCGGAGTTCATAGGCGTGGCAGGTTTTATAGACGGACTCGAGTAACCCAGGGCCAAGAGCGATGTGAACACGGTAGGCGGCGTCCAAAACAAGTTTACCCACCCGTTCAACTTCTGCTGGTATCGGCGCAAATGTCCTTTGGGTTTTTAAATCCATCGCTATCTCCTTATGCAACACAAAGGGTCTGTTTTTTTTTTAGGGATTTCCCCCCCTCTTTGCGTCCTTTGTGTCTCCCTTCTGTCCTTCGTGTTCCAAACTACCCCAACCTCTTTGTGCCCTTTGTGCGCCCTTCCTGTCCTTCGTGTTCCAAAACACACCTCTTTGTGCATCCTTCTTGTCCTTCGTGTTTTCACACAAACGGATTGAACATCTTTTCTTCGCCGACGGTGGTCTCGTCGCCGTGGCCGGAGAGGAGACGAGTTTCGTCGGGCAGCGTAAACACCTGCTTGCGGATGCTCTCGACGAGCGCTGCCGGACTGCCGCCGGGCAGGTCGGTGCGGCCCACACTGCCCTGGAAGATGAGATCGCCGCAGAAACAAACACCCGCCTCGGCGCAGTAAAAGATGCACAGGCCGGGCGTGTGTCCGGGAGCGTGACGAACTTCGAAACGGAGGCGGCCTAGTTGCAGGAATTGTCCATGCGCCAGCTCGAGGGTGGGATTCGGCAACAGGGGAAGAGGAAATCCAAAGAGTGCTGCGCCGCCGCCCGCTTGCCAGAGCGGACGTTCGGCCGGGTGCAGGGCGATAACCGGCGCAGGGTCGAGGGTGCGCACAAGGTCCAGGACGCCGCCGATGTGATCGAAGTGGGCATGCGTGACCCAAATTTGCTCGATGCGCCAGCCGCGGCGTTCGGCCTCCATACGAATCGTCTCGCCGTCCCAGGCCGGGTCGATCACCGCCGCTGCGCCGGTCTCGCAATCGGCAATCAGATAACAGTTAGTCTGGATGGGTCCGAGGGTCAAGCGGATAATTTCAAGCATAGTTAATCCTGTGAGAGATGGATGGAGTCGGAGCGTGGAACGGGCAGGAGGAGCAGAGAGAGAAGCAGTGCCAAAGCAATCATCGCCAGTGAGAGGGGATAGATGAGGTCGGGGCGCAGTTCATAAAGCCGACCGGCGACTGGCGGTGCCAAAAAGAGCGGCAGGGAGTTGAGCGTCTCGACGATACCGTAGGCCAATCCCATCTGATGTGCTTTGACCAGGGAACGTGCCTGGGCCGAAGCAAGGGCGCGAGCAGCGCGATATCCACCGAGCATGAGGTAGGCCGCTCCGTACCAAGGCAAGCTGCTGCCCTTCCAAATAAGCAAGGTAAAGAGCAGAACGCCCCCTTGAGACAACAAAAAGCCTAGGCGGGGACTCAGTTGCCCCATCACCAGGTTGAAGACGGCATTGCCCAGGCTGCCCAGCGAGCCGAGTTGACCGATTTGTGCCAACGAAAGGCCGCGCTGATTTTGCAGGAAGTTGGGCGTCAGCGATTGAGGTAGATAGAGGGCAAAGAAGGCCAGAAAGGACAGCCTGAGGAAGTTCAAGTAGCGAGTGTTATCCAGTAGGTCGCGGAACGACTCTTGACCATCGTGCACTTCACGCGGCTGGGGACGGAGGAAGAAGACCAATAGGGTGGAAAGAACGAACAGCCCGGCGGCGGCGAAATAGATCGCTCGTAAACTGAATGTTTCTGCAAGCAAACCTGCGCTGAACGGTCCCAACACCGAACCAGAGGCAAAGGCCGATGAACTGAGCGTGATGGCGCGCCCAATTGAGAGTTTGCCGCGGGCTTCTGTCAGATAACTGTTGAGCGGCGCAATCACAAAAGCGGTAAAGTTATACATGATCGCCCCGATGGCAAAGACCCTAAGTCCCTTTGCTAGCGCCATCAACCAGGCAGAGATCAGACCCATCACCCAGGCAGTCCATAAGAGCGGACGCCGCCCCCAGCGGTCGGCCAGCCAGCCGGCAGGGATGTGGGCCAAGGTCATTACCAGGCCACCCAGTCCGAGGACGAAGCCAATTGTCATCGGCGAAGCGCCGAGTTGTGCCAGGTAAATCGGCTGGAAGTAGAAGAACATGCCCTCGCCGATTCCCCAAAGAAAGAGTGAGGCTGACAGGAAAAGATAATCGCGAGTCATAGGCGAGCGGCAACACGGGCGATGAATTCGGCAGCTTTCTCGAAGACGAACTCTCTCTTCGGCTCCTCGGTGATGACGTGCCCGCTACCCTCAATCCAAATTTTCTCTTTGTCAGGCGTGGTCAGGTCGGCGTAAATCATCTCCATGCTGTTCTCGACGATATAATGGTCATCGCGCGAGGAGATGAGCAGCACAGGAACGCGAATCTGCGGCAGGGCGCGTCGCATCACACCCAGCAGTTCGTTGAGTTCAGCGAT
The DNA here is from genome assembly GCA_025056515.1 of Anaerolineales bacterium. Classification (GTDB taxonomy): domain Bacteria; phylum Chloroflexota; class Anaerolineae; order Anaerolineales; family Villigracilaceae; genus UBA877. The sequence continues at coordinate 2,280 of JANWWB010000064.1, read as the reverse complement.
CGAGCGCACCGGATTGGCCGGATAGGCGACATGCTGTTTCCAGGCGTCGCCAAACCAACCCTCACCAGGACGTTTGCTCTTGGGCATGTAGGGGCGAATCTTGGAAAGAATCTTCAAATAAGGCAGGCGCGGATCGTCAGGTAGTTTGTAAGGAGTGGATAAGGCCACCACACCAGCAACCGGCAGGTAGCTTGCCGCTGTCAGAGACAGAACGCCACCCATGGAAAGACCGAGCAGAAACACCTGCTCGCAGGACGAACGCAGCAGGTGATAGCCGTCCTCAACCGAGGCTAGCCAATCTCGCCAACGGGAGCGAATCATGTCTTCGGGCTGGGTGGCGTGACCTGTCAGACGCATCCCGCAGACGGTGTAACCGCGCCCGTTAAGATATTCACCCAGCCAGCGCATTTCCTTGGGTGTGCCGGTGAATCCGTGCTGGACAAGGCAGCCAATGTGGGCGTTCACGCCCTGGCCGGGGAAGAAGAAGGGTTCGGCAGTGGAAAGGAGGATAGGGAAGATAGGAGTTTTGGTCATCGGGTATCGATCTTCATCGGTTGGGGTCAAAAGCGAGTGAATTATAATCCCGGATAGGCACATCAGTACTTCCAGAGCAGGTGGAGATGTCTAAGTTGGGGGAAGGATGAAGCCTATGATAGGCGCATGGCAAGCCGGGAAGCTCTGCTTATCATATCGTTTGTGATGAAATCGAACATGAGCAGTTTGTGAAACAAGCGAGGCGACAAGAGAAGCAACGGATTGCCAAGTAAGTTGTGTTGAGACCTGGTATTGTTCTGCGTTGTTGCCTTTGACGGAAGAGATATGCTCTTTGCCTTCTCAAACTTTGGATCGGCCATCCTGGTGTATTACAGGCCAGGCTTTGCTTCAAAATTATCACGCAAAGACTTTTGGACTTTCGGTACCTGGCCCGTAATGCATTTGATGGCTTCTTGAGGACGTTCCCAGATACCGGATTCACCCGACTGGCATTGTGTTTTGCAATCAGATGGCGATCTCCATAAGAACAAGCGTTCATGTCTAGAATGGCTGGTGGGGAGGGAGCGTTAGTCTTTGTTTTTCTTGAGCGAGGATAATCCCTAAGAAAACGAAAACATCCCCTTTGGAACAAGGGGATGAGTGAGCGTGGAGAGACTCGAACTCTCAGCCAATGGCTTAAAAGGCCACTGCTCTGCCGTTGAGCTACACGCCCATGCGAATGAAGATTCTATCACGCCATTGTCCGACCGTCAATTGAAGCGCCCACTTTGCGGACCCTAAATGCTATCAAAAGCAAGAGAGACGTCAGAATTCTAGTCAAAGGGGCGCCGGAATACGTGTGGCTGTTGGGCAAACAGTCCGTTTTAGGCTGCTCTATGGCGTCAAGCCGAGCAGGCGCGGATACCAATACCATAAGACACCAGCCGCCGGCTTTCCGTACACTGTGGCCGAGGTATCATGGACGATCACAGGCGGATAGAACCCTCGGCTGACGAAACCACCAACCCAGGGACGTTGGTTGATGGCCATCAACAATGCTTGGTAGATATCCGCTTGCTCTTGTAAGTCTACCTGTCCCTGGCCGTTGCCAGGTTGCAAAAGGAGAGGCAAAGGCATCCAGGCTTGTGCAGCGCCATCCACGGAAGGATAAGCAATAGCTAGGATTACCGGTTTACCCAAACGTTCCTGAAGAGGCAAGACCTCGGAGTCAAGCAGGAGTCCAGCGGCTATGGCCATCTCGTCCGGCGTGGCGGTATTCGAATGGCTGAGAGGGGCATACCAGAGCAAATACAGTCCATCTACGTTGGAAAGGAGAGAGTCCGGTGCGCTTGCTAGACCGTCAGGATAAGGAAGAGCCCAAAGGAGATAACCGGTGAAATGCGCGCGAGCTGTCTCGAGGATGTCTTCCCAGCGTGCCTCCGCATCGGCAGGGACACCGGAGGAATCTCCGGCAATTTTCCCGTTTGGCAGAGCTGGGAGCACCCACTCACCGCCTAAAATCAGCGCTGAAGCTCCTGTTTGTTGAGCTAACTCGGCATGTGAAAGGACAAAGGCTTTGTACCGTTCGAACCAGGCATTCCACCATCCCTCATCTCGCTTTGTAGAGCGCCACCAATCGAGGGGCAGGGCCGGTAGGCGGGCAGTTGGAAAGACTGCCACGCGCATGTCGAGAGAACGAATTGCATGGATTTGAACGGTCAGATCTTGGAGCATCGAGTCAAAGCCTGGGGTAGGTGCAAACTGGAAGGCGGGGGTTGTCTTGACTGTCCAGGAGGGCGAAACGAC
>JANWWB010000369.1 GCA_025056515.1 Anaerolineales bacterium | reverse complement strand
CATCTCTCGACCGGCGTGCGCAAGAACTATCTGTTTGGAGACTTTCGCCGCTCCTTGGAGGGGGACATTCGCATCGACTGCCGAAACCAGTGTTACGCTTGCGGCATTCTGCCCACGTTTGCCGACGAACGTCGCCAGCACCCCGGACCTGCCTGGAAATGCCCAGAGGTCAAATCTCCTGCTAGCTCGCAGCAGCCAGGCGTAAGCAATCAGACACCACTCGCAGGAGATTAGGACATGCGCTTGCGGGTAACCTTCTCCAAGCAAGGAGCGCTGCGCTATATTGGACATCTCGACCTGCAACAAATTTGGGAACGCACCATCCGTCGCGCCGGGCTTTCGCCGGTCTACAGCCAAGGATTTCATCCGAGCCCCAAGATACACATTGCGGCAGCACTTCCCCTAGGGTTTATCGGCCGAGAAGAGCTTGTCGACCTGTGGCTACAAGAGGACGCCGCCTCTTTCTCGCTCGACGAGCTACAAAAACGCTTACAACAAGCTGCACCTCCAGGATTAACAATTCTGCACCTCGAACCAGTAGAGGAGCACGCCCCGGCTTTGCAAACACAAGTGGTCGCCGCGGAGTACGAAGTCCGTTGGCCGGATTCTAGCTTCCCGATCGACCTAAAAGCGAAAGTTGCTGCACTCTTAGACCAACCCTCACTGCCGCGCGAACGGCGCGGCAAGCGCTACGATTTACGCCCGCTTATCCTGGTCCTGGAAGCCAACCAGCACTCCCTGCGCATGCTCTTGAGTGCTTGCGAGGGAGCGACGGGGCGCCCAGAAGAAGTCTTAGCCGAACTCGATCTCCCCTTTGAAACTGCGCGCATCGAGCGCATACGTTTAATTTTGGCTCGGGATAGGCAACCGCTCCCCAAAAATTTTTCTTGAGGAGATTTCCTATGGCCCTAATTCTCTCGTTATGCATCGGTTTTGGAGCTTCCTTTTTGTTCGCCTACATCTTGTACTGGCTAGACCGCTACGAGAAGGAGCCACTCCCCTTACTAGGCGGTGTGTTCCTGTGGGGTGCAATTGTCGCAGCTGGGTCTGCTTTTCTCATCAACACCGCTCTCGGCCTGGGTATATACATCTTCACCGGCTCCGAGACAGCAACCGAATTCGCAACCACTTCCCTTGTTGCGCCTTTCGTCGAAGAAATTCTCAAAGGTTTAGCTGTCTTGCTTGTCTTTGCGATTTTTCGGCGTGAATTCGATTCAGTGTTGGACGGCATCATCTACGCCGGAATCGCCGCCCTGGGCTTCGCTGCGACCGAAAATGCTTACTACATCTACACCTACGGCTACCAAGAAGGCGGCTTCAGCGGTTTGCTCTGGCTGACGTTTATCCGCATTATCCTAGTCGGCTGGCAACATCCGTTTTACACGGCCTTCTTCGGCATTGGTCTGGCAATCGGCCGTCTGAATCGAAATGTGTTGGTCAAAATCGGCGCGCCGCTCCTGGGGCTGGGTGCAGCCATGTTCACCCACGCCGTGCACAACACGTTGGCCGGGATGATGCAAGGTCTGGGCGGCCTGTTCTTAGGCACAACCATAGACTGGACAGGCTGGTTCTTTATGTTCCTGGTCGTTCTCTGGGCTATCCATCATGAAGGGCAGCTTATCAGACGTTATTTGACCACCGAGGTCGAAGCCGGAACCATGAGCCTAGCACACTATCATACTGCCGCCTCAACCTGGCGTCAGATGGCAGCGCGCTTCTCAGCGCTCTTCCATGGCCGATATAAGTCAACCTCCCGTTTTTATCAGTTATGCGGCGAGTACGCCCACAAAAGGCAACAATACGCCCGGTTGGGGGATGAAAGCGGGAACGTTGCCATCCTGCGCCAACTACGAGACGAGATGGCAAAACTTGCTCCTTTTGCCCAAGTAGCATGAGGTAGAAAACAGGAAGTAACAGCGCGCGGTTGCAACCGCGCGCTGTCTTTTTAGGAGTCAGATCTCTCCCCAACACACAGGGCTAAGTCATGATAGAATTCTGTTTGCAACCGCTATGAAACCCCTGCGTGCCTCGGAAATCGGCTCCTACCTGTATTGCGCTCGTGCCTGGTGGTACCAACGCCAGGGAGTGGAATCGGCCAACCAAGCCGAAATGAACACCGGCAGCGAATTGCACCGTCGGCACGGACGGGCCGTTCTGCTTGCCGGTTTGCTACGCTGGCTTGGATTGATCACCTTACTAGCAGCCTTAATGCTGCTGAGCGCCTATTGTACTGCACAGCTCTTCTAAGGCTCTTCCATGTCTGGAAGTCTCTACCTCGGCCTTTTTCTGCTCTTGTTGGCCGGAATCCTGTTACTGGTATCCGCCCTTAAACAAAAAGCGACCGGCTTGCCGGGGGGGCGTATCATCTATACCGATACACGTGGTTGGGGAAAGGTGGAAAAGCCACTTTATGATCTGGAACTTGGGCTGACCGGCAAACCCGATTACATCCAGGAACAAAACGGCTTTCTGATTCCCATCGAGGTCAAAACCGGTCGTACGCCCGAAGCGCCCTACGACTCACACATTTTCCAACTGGCGGCTTATTGTTATCTCATCCATAAGACATACCACAAACGCCCTCCATATGGCATCCTCCATTATCCAGAGCGGAACTTTGCTGTTGATTACACACCCGAATTAGAGTCTGCGCTGCTCGACCTGATAGCCGAGATGCGGATTGCTGAGCGGCGTGGCACCGTCAGCCGTTCGCATGACCAGCCAGGGCGCTGTCGACATTGTGGCTACCGCGCCGAGTGTGACGAACGGCTAGAGTGAGACTCCCGTGATCTGTAGATGCACCTCTGGCGTTCCCGCTCGGGAAGGTTAATCGCTCTCGGCTGCTGCAGATGATTTCTGCCAGATTATGAGTGGTTCAAGACTTGCCCGGCTCGGTGATTCACGACCGTTTCTTTTTGGCATCGACTCACAGGTATAATTAACCTATGACCTCGCCGGCTTTTCTCCCGCGTTCCTTTGCCGTTGCGGCATACGCCCGATTGCCGGAAGCCGTGCAAGAAGCCCAAGCCCTACATGCCTGGTTGCGCGCTCGCGGCCTCGAGTCGTTTTACGGGCGTCTCGAAGACCTCGACTTGCGCCGGCGAATCGAAAACCGAGAGGTCGAAATCTGCATCGCTGTCGGCGGTGATGGCACGATGTTACGTGCCGCCCACCTGTGCGCGCCGGTTGGCATTCCGATTTTGGGAATTAACTTTGGGCGGCTGGGCTTCCTCATCCAAGTTCAACAAAGAGAATGGCCGCAAGCGCTCGAACGTCTGCTGCAGGGCGACGCTTGGATCGAACACCGCATGATGTTGCAGGCCGAACACCGGCGCTCCGACCAAGCGCAGGGACACTGGTACGCTCTCAACGAAATTGTCGTCTGCCGCGGCGCGCTGATTCGTCCCATTCATGTCTCAGCCAGCGCCGATGGACACCTGCTCACCACCTATGTCGCCGATGGACTGATTGCCGCAACCGCCACTGGCTCTACTGCCTATGCCCTGGCCGCCGGGGGGCCGATTCTGCCTCCTGAACTACGGAATATCTTGCTTATTCCCATCGCTCCACACCTTTCGGTGGACCGCGCTGTCGTCCTATCCGAGGGAAGTGCGGTTACCCTGACTGTACGAGATGGCGAGGCCGTCCTCAGTGTAGATGGTCAAGCACCGATCTCCCTTGCAATCGGCGATGAAGTCCTTGTGCGTGCAGGAGATTACAGCGCCCAATTTGTGCGCTTCGGCGATGCCGGCTACTTCTATCGCAACCTAACTGCGTATATGAACCAGAATCCCTCGATTGGAATTTCACGATGACCCCAGAATTCACCCCCCTCTACTGCGCTAACCACCCCAAGGTTGAGAGCGGCCTACGTTGCAAAAATTGCGGCAAACCCATCTGCGCCAAGTGCGCTGTTCTCACCCCTACCGGCTACAGTTGTAAAGAGTGCCTGCGCAGCCTAACAAAACGCTTTGAAACTGCGCAATGGTACGATTACATCCTCGGCCCGGCGACGGCTTTCCTCCTATCTTCCCTGACTAGCCTGCTCATCACGCTGATCTCCACCTTCAGCTTCCTCATCATCTGGATAGTCATTGTAGCGCTCTCTTCCTCTATCGCTGCAGGAACTGCCGAAATTCTGCGTTTCATCACGCGCAAACGCCGCTCCAAACGCTTGTTTACCATCACCATCATCTTCTTCATCCTGGGCGCCCTTCTCGTCCTGGCATTCAATCTTCTCAACTGGACGGCTCTTGCATTTCAAGCGATTTACTTACTCGTCGGAACGCCTATTGTTTACTACCGCCTTTCTGGAATTCATATGAGCAAATAAGATGTTGACTGAACTGCGAATCCAAAATTTTGCCATCATTGACCATCTGGAATTAGAACTTGGCCCTGGTTTGGTCATTTTCACCGGCGAGACCGGCGCAGGCAAGTCGATCATCATGGATGCAATCGAAATGCTCCTGGGCGGACGTGCCGACCTGACCGTGATTCGCGCCGACGCCGACCTGGCTCGGGTGGAAGGCACATTCCGCCTGGGTGACCCAGAACGCGCACTTGTCCACGAGATTCTGCGCCGAGAAGACCTGCTCGATGACCCCGATTACGTCACCCTCAGCCGAGAAGTGCGCCGCGAAGGACGCAACACGGCTCGCGTCAACGGGCGGCTGGTCAACCTCTCTCTTCTCAAAGAACTGGGCGAAGTGCTGGTGGATATTCATGGTCAGTCCGAACATCTCTCTTTGCTTAAGGTCCACGCCCATTTAGGCTTGCTCGATCGCTATGCCATGGTCGACTCTCTGCTCAACGAGTACCGTCAGGCCTATTCTGCTTTGTTGGAAGTGCGTCGCGAACTGAACACCTTGCGTAGCGCCCAGCGCGATGCCGATCGCCGATTAGACATGCTTACCTTCCAAGTGGAAGAAATTGAAGCCGCTCGTCTGAAGCTGGGAGAAGACGTAACCCTACGCCAGGAACGCGACCGGCTGGCAAACGCCGAAGCGCTCGCCTCCCTGGCCGAACAAGCCATCGCCGCCCTAGACGAAGGTACGCCCGAATCGCCCTCTGCCACTGACTTGCTTGGGCAAGCCGCGCAAGCCTTGACCAAACTGGCACAACTTGACTCCTCCCGCCAATCTTTGGCCGAACAGGCATCTGCCCTAGAAGAAACCCTGGCCGAATTAGCGCGTGACCTTCGCAACTACTTCGAAGAAATCGAATTCAACCCCAAACGGCTGGAAGAAGTTGAAGAACGCCTCGATCTCATCCAACGCTTGGAACGCAAATACGGAGGGAGCATAGAAGCCGTCCTCGCTTTTGCCGAAAAAGCACGTCAAGAGCTAGAAACGATTTCGAATGCCGTTGACCACATCGTCGAACTGGAGGCTCGAGAACAGCAACTCTTGCGCCAGGTGACCGAAAAAGCCCGTCTCCTATCCGAGCACCGCAAAAAGGCAGCCGAGACTCTTGGCCGCTCCATCGAGCGCGAATTGGCCGACCTCAAAATGGCCTCCGCTCGTTTTGCCGTAGATTTCCAGACTCGTCCGGCGACCGATGGCTTGCCGCTCAGCGAGGATGAAACCGTCGCCTTCGATGCCAACGGCTTCGACCGGGTTGAGTTCCTGGTCGCTCCCAACCCTGGCGAGGGTCTCAAACCCTTGGCAAAAATCGCCTCGGGCGGCGAGACCTCGCGCCTGATGCTGGCACTCAAAAACGTTCTTGCCCAGGCCGATCAAGTACCAACCCTGATCTTCGATGAAATCGACCAAGGAATCGGCGGACGGGTAGGGGGGATTGTCGGCGAAAAACTGTGGAACCTCGGGCGTGCTCATCAGGTCTTGGTGATCACCCATCTCCCCCAACTGGCCGCCTTTGGTGACTGCCATTATCATGTGCAAAAGGTCATCCAAGAAGGACGCACCTTGACACGGGTGAGTAAACTAGAAGGCGAAGCGCGCCTGCTTGAACTAGCCCAAATGCTCGGCGGCGTCACCGAAGGGACGCTCCAATCAGCCTATGACATTTTGCAGATGGCGCAAACAGCCAAAGAAGCCAAGATGGTACAACAACATCTCTCGAATGCCTCAATCTCCTGACCTCGAGACGACGCCCGCGCAAGGAAAATGTCAAGCGATTCGAAGCGCTTTCCATAGCAGAGTTATCAACTAAAAACCAGAACGCCCACCTGATGACGCAGGTGGGCATTTGCATATTCTGTTTGCCGGAAATCAGCTCATTCTTCCTTCTTTTCGGCCATTTCTTTCTTGTGCGCTTCGATAATTTCGGCCGCAATGTGGGGTGGAACGATTTCGTAATGGTCGAACTCCATCGTGAAGACGCCGCGTCCACCGGTTAGCGAGCGCAATTGAGTTGTATAGCGCAGCATCTCAGCTAAGGGCACTTGGGCAATCACCACCGTGCGACCGCGTTCGGACTCGGTGCCTTGGACACGCCCACGGCGGGTGTTCAAGTCGCTCATGATGTCGCCCATATACGCATCCGGCACGGTGATACGAACGTTCATAATCGGCTCAAAGAGCACCGGACCGGCCTGCTGAACAGCCAGCTTGAAGGCCTCACGCCCGGCAATTTCAAAGGCCACCGGCTTGGAGTCAACCGGGTGTTCCTTGCCATCATACACAACCACTTTGACATTGCTCATCGGGAAACCGGCAATCACGCCCTGCTGCATGGTGGCGCGAATTCCCTTGTCAATCGCAGGTAAATAAGAACGTGATAAGTTCATGCCGACCAGTTCATCCGTGAACTCGTACTCTTGTTCGCTCGGCTCAACCCGCAACCAGACCTCACCGAACTGACCCGCGCCGCCGGTCTGTTTCTTATGACGGTACATCGCATCCCCCTTCTTCGTGATACCCTCACGATAAGGTACTTTGGGTTCCATAGTCAGCAAACCGACCTGGAATTTGGTCTCGGCGCGCCGGATGGCCACATCAATGTGCTGATCACCCATCCCTTGCAGAATCGTCTGCAAAGTAGCCGGTTCGTTATACCATGAGAGAGTCATATCCTCTTCGCAGAGGCGGGTGAGCGTAGGAGTAATCTTAGCTGCGTCAGCCTGTGTCTTTGGAGCAATCGCCACACGATACAGAGCATTCGGATACTGCGGCTTAGGCAGTGTCAACGGATAGTTCTTATCACACAGCGTGTCGCCGGTGCTCGTGACCGAGAGTTTCGCCACGGTGCCAATATCACCTGCATGCAGTACCTTCTGGGGAATGCTCTCCTTGCCGCGCGGGACGGCCAGAGAAGCCATACGTTCTTCGGCAGACTTGTTCGTGTTCCAAAGGCGAGCATCAGCCTCCACCACGCCGGAATAGACACGGAAGTAAGTCAGCTTACCGACAAACGGGTCAGCTGTTGTCTTCCAAACATAGACGGCCAACGGCCCGCTATCGGAGGCGGGCAAAGTTTCCTCACCGTTGGGGCCTTGTGCGATTGCTGCCGGAGCCTCGGCGGGTGAGGGGAAGAGGCGAATGATAGCATCCAGCAAGGGGAGAATGCCCTTCTCGTGAGCACCTGAAGCGACAAAGACCGGAATATACGCCCCGGAGCGGATAACCGCTTTCAGGCCTCGTAGCAGTTCTTCATCCGAGAGCGAACCACTTTCGAAGTATTTTTCCATCAGCGCGTCATCGCCTTCTGCGGCCGCTTCAATCAGAACGGTACGCGCCTCTTCAGCTGCAGCTTTGTATTCTGCAGGAATCTCTTCGGCGGTTCTTCCTTCATTAGCGTAAGCCTTCATGGTCAACAGGTCAATCACACCCTTAAAAGCCGCCTTCTCACCCCAGGGTAACTGTACCGGAATCAGGCGCACCGGCGAAAATTCCTGCACCGAGGCCAATGCCTTCTTGAAATCGGCATTGTCGCGGTCCATCTTGTTAATAACCACAAACCGTGGTAACTTAAAGACATCGCAGTAGTGCCAGGCGATTTCTGTGCCGACTTCCAAACCGGCTACCGAGTCAATCAAGACCAGCGCTCCATCAGAAACACGCAAGGCCGAGATAACCTCCCCAACAAAATCGGTATAGCCGGGCGTATCCAAGACGTTGATTTTGTGATTCCTGTATTCCACCGGCAAGACAGAGGTCGAAAGCGACAACTTACGGCGAATTTCCTCTTCTTCAAAGTCCGAAACGGTCGTGCCGTCTTCCACTTTTCCCAAACGAGTAGTGGCTCCTGTCACATGCAAAAAAGCCTCACCTAGCATCGTCTTCCCGCTCGAACCGTGCGATACCAACGCCACGTTGCGGATGAATTCGGTTGTATACTCTTTCATGTGCGACCCTCATGTAAAATGATTTTGGGATGATTCCAGCCGCCTGATTATACCAACTTTTTGACATTTTGCTTTTCGCATTTAAGATGTTCCGCCGTCTCATTTTCGTTTTATATTATCTACGTCAACCTCCATGGGATTCGGGCATCGTTCCACCTGAAGTGGAAGAATTCATCGCCACACATCCGCCCGGGCGCGCTCTCGACCTCGGCTGCGGCACAGGAACCTCGAGCCTGGCGCTCGCTCGCGCCGGGTGGAGCGTGATCGGGATAGATTTTGTCCCACGGGCAATCAAAATCGCCCAACAAAAAGCAAAGGCGCAGCACTTGAGTGTGGATTTCGGCGTGGCCGACGTAACCCGTCTCCCCACCTCACTGCTCAATTCTTCTTTCTCGCTGGTGCTCGATATCGGTTGTTTCCACAGTCTAAGCGAGCGCCAGAAACATCTCTATCTCGAAAAACTGCCGCTCTTGTTAGCTCCCGGCGGAACTTGGCTCCTCTACGGCTTCTTCAAACCTACGGGAAGCCCAGGCCCCGGCTTGACGAAGGAAGACCTGTCTTACGCTGAGCGAATCCTGCACCTGGTGAAACGTCAGGACGGGGTGGATAAAAGACAGAGGTCAAGTGTGTGGTTGTGGTTCGAGACAAAATAGCAGGCATTCGCGACCTGTCTGAGGGCGACATATTGGTTATCGACACCGACGGACTCCATAACACATATCCCCGATCGGCGAAGTTCACGGGTCAATCTCCCACAAAGCGCAGAAAAACCTGATTGCCGAGCAAACGAGCACGCCGCGTGAGCCTGAGAACATCTCCGGCCGTAGAGACTTCGGTGCTCTTACCATCCATCCACTCCACCAACCCTAGGCTGAGCAATTCCGAAATTTC
>JANWWB010000341.1 GCA_025056515.1 Anaerolineales bacterium | reverse complement strand
AGAGGAGGCAGATGGGCACCGATTTGAGGATTTAACCTTGACCCATCTGCGAAATCTGCGGCTTATTCTAAACGAGAAGCATTCCCACCATTGCACCCGCCAAAGCGCAGGATAGATTGACCAGGTCATTGTTGAACCACTTCCAACCGCGAACTTGCGCTGTTCGAGCGCCGCATGTATGGACGGGATGCTTTTCGGTTTCCTTTTCGCACTGCGGACAGCGGTAAATGGCCTGCACAGTTGCCCCCAGGAGCGAATCGAAGAGCGCCCCAAACAGGCCAGCCAAAGTCAGAAGGACAAACAACCAAACAGGGGACAGAGGCAAGGAGAGAAAGGGGGTAAGGAGAACAGTCAAACCTGCGATGAAAGCCGCTCCAGCAGTTGCCGCCAGCGTACCATAGAACGAGATAGCGCCCGAAGTGCCTCGCTCGACCGCTTTACCATTCGTGATAAGACGCGGCGGATAGGGATTGAGCACACCCAATTCGGTTGCCCAGGTATCGGCGTTGACCGCCGCCAGCGAAGCAGCGAATCCCACCCAGGTCCAGGGCGAAGCGGGAAAGAGAGGGGAAAGCGCCGCCAAAAGAGCAGCGATTCCTCCATTTGCAAGCACCTGACCTAGGTCGCGCTGACCACCTTTTTCAAATTTTTCGTTGAGCGCTGTTTTGCGGCGACCAAATAGGCGCGTGAGAAGGCTAGAGGAGATAAAAAACGCCAGAAGCAAGATCGCCCATTCCCAACCGCCAACGCCAAAGATGAGCGTACCAACCAGGAGAGCGCCCCAGACACCCGAGGTACTCAAACTACGAGCGCGATAGGCGATCAAAGCGATTCCGGCCGCAAAGAGAAATCCGATTAAAAGTTTCATAAGTTTAGGAAACTGACAGTAAAAAGAGTACAGCCATTAAAAACAAAACGGTGCTCACCACATTGTTCGCCCACAAGATCTGCGCCAATAGACGCCGTTCAGGCCGACGATACACCGCCAGACCAAGAAGCCACCCCGCTGCGCTGAGAGCTAGGCTGAGAATCGGAAGCAGGAGCAAGCCTACCGCCGGAACTTTTTCTCCGGCCTGCCCTGAAGGGAGAAAACCTAGCGAGACGACCTGCAAATTTGGAATGCTAAGACTCACCCAACCCAACAAGCCGATATTTAGGAAAAGCGCCGCCAACCAAAAGTAGCGAGTCACAGGCTCTCTCCAAGCTTCTACGACCACAAAACTCGGATAGAACGAGGCCGGCGCTTCAGCCGAGAGACTGCCCATTTCGATCGCATTCTGTAGGTTCTGGACAAACGCCAGTGGTTCGGCAGGCGAGATCGCAAAGATTCGCTGACGAGTCGCCACCAGCAGGAGCAGCGGGACCTCGGAAGCCATAAACTCAACTGTTCCCAGGTTATTGACGTGCCGCACTCCGCTCAAAACTCCCGGCAATCGCAAAGGCGGCAGCGAGAGTGACGTTTCCAGAGCGTTCAACGGTCGCACCCATTCAATATCCGAGATAGGAATTTTTTCTTGACGTAAGCCCCATTGAAGAACCAATTTGTCACGGTCAAGGCGGTACACGGCACTTTGCAGAGCATAAGCCTGGTAAGCCAGCAGCGGCAAGATGACCAACAGTGCGCCGGCAACCAAGACATAGACCAAGAAGCCTAATCCAATCGGCGTGTTGGTCGCCAACCAGCCTGCCCCAACCGCCGCTCCAGCAAAGATACCGATCAACGTCCATAGAAACGTCAGACCGCGCTGACGGGGAGGAAAATAGTCGCGAGAAGTTTGACCGTTCAGGGGAAATGCTCCTGCCTACTCGTTGGTTTATGCTGTTGGAGGAAGGTTATTCGGCGAAGTTTCGCCGCTGGGCGAAGCAGGCTCAGTCTGGTCAAAGGCTAAATCGACGGCATCTTCCATACGAATCTGGCCGCGCAGGAAAGCGCCTTCCTCGGTAGCAAATGCCATCGTGGTGATATCGCCCCAGACACGACCGGTGGAGCGGATTTCGACCTTCTGGGCGGTGATGTTGCCTTTAAGCGCCCCAGCAACAATGACGTTGTTGGCGCGCACGTTCTCACAGGTCACCTTGCCAGTCTCGCCAATGACCAGCAATCCTTTCAGAGAAATCTGTCCTTCAAAAACGCCTTCGATCCGCACTCCGCCAGAACCACTCAGGTTACCTTGCCAGATAATGCCCGCTCCGAGCACAGAAGTAACTCGTTCAATCGGTTGAATGACCGGCGCCGCCGGAGGAGTGTTGCGTTTGAGCATCATGCGATCCACCTCATCCTCATAATTTTATCGCACTTTGACTCGAAAACGCCACGGAATAGACTTCCAAGGCTCGGGAACATGGTTCAAGCCAATACGCGGCCCGGTGAGAACAGCTTCCTCT
>JANWWB010000306.1 GCA_025056515.1 Anaerolineales bacterium | reverse complement strand
ATTCGTAGGCCATCAAGCGTGAGCCACGGGTCCAAGTAGTCAATGACCTTGGTCTCTTTAGCAACGATTTCAGCCAAACCTCCAGTGGCAACGACTTTCATTTCTGGACCAAGTTCATAGCGAAAGCGTTCCACCATCCCTTCTACCATGCTAACATAACCAAATAACAAACCCGATTGCATAGCATGGATGGTATTACGCCCAATCACGCTAGGGGGACGCTGCAAATCAATGCGCGGCAACTTAGCGGCACGGGTAAAAAGGGCTTCAGCAGCCAAGTTCACGCCGACAGTGATTGCGCCGCCGAGATAATCGCCCTCTTTGGTGAGGGCGTTGAACGTGGTAGCCGTACCAAAGTCAATGATGCAGGCTGGGCCGCCGTAACGTCGCATTACCGCCACTGCGTCACACACCCGGTCAGCACCGACCGCGCGCGGGTCATCATAACGAATACGAATACCGGTTCTAATGCCGGCATCCACTACAAACGGTTCGCGTTGAAGGTACTCGCGACAAGCCTGAATTACCCGCCCGGTGAGCGGCGGGACGACCGATGAAAGTGCTACGCCGATTACGCTTGAGACATCTTGCTTTGCGTGGGTCAGCAAACCAAGAAATTGCAAACCATACTCATCCGGCATGCGGGCGTAGTCGGTCGCTAAGCGCCAGTGGTGAAGGAGCCTTTCTCCTTCGTAGAGTCCGATAGTCAGATTGGTGTTGCCAAGGTCAATGACGAAAAGCATAGAGAAGAAACCGACAAACCATCAACAATTGAAAAGGCGCGCAAAGTATACTCGTCTAGCCACTTTCTTGTCTACTCCCTAATCGTTTCAACAATCTCTGCCACCAAGTCAAAGCGGTTTAATTGCGGCATGATATAAACACCGGCTGCCCAAGGCCTAATCTGCTCAATCAGTTCAAGCGCGATCTGAACTCCCTGTCTGTCGGCCTTTTCTCCAGCCTGTTCCAGACGCTTCATGGTCTCTTCAGGAATAACAATTCCTGGAACTTCGTTGTGCAAGAAGTTAGCATGCTTCACACTGACAAGCGGCAAAATCCCAACCAGGATAGGCTTGTTGAGGGGCGCGCCGTTACTCTCGGCAAATTGTTGTAAAAACGCTCGGGCTTTTTCAGGGTCATAGATAGGTTGGGTGAGGAAAAAATCAGCTCCTGCTTTGAGCTTGCGTTTCAGGTTCTTGATTTCGCTTTCAGGGTCAGGTGAACATAGATTGAGAGCTGCTCCAACAAAAAATGACGTCGGTTGTCCGATGGAAGTGCCAGAATGGTCGAGGCCGAGATTAAAACCTTGTTTGATGAGATGGATAAGACCTGAAGGGACAAGGTCATAATTATCAGCGGCTTCTGGATAATCGCCAATCGAGGTTGGGTCCCCCATCACGACAAAGACATTACGAATGCCCAGGGCATGCGCGGCGAGTAAGTCACCTTGTACACGCAAGAGGTTACGCCCGCGTGTGGGAAAATGCAAAGTGGTTTCAATCCCGACCTGTCTCTGAATCACTTCACACACAGCCCAAGCCGACATTCTCATCCGCGCCATGGGGGTATCAGCCACATCAATTACATCGGCGCCGGATTCCTTGAACAACGAGGCGGCTGCAACCAGTTTCTGGGTAGCCAACCCGCGCGGAGGGTCGAGTTCGACTGCAATGACGAATTTGCCAGCAGACAGTTTTCGTGCTAACTCAGAAGGTGGTTCGGCAGAGGGCGAAGAAGTCTTGAGGATTTCCAAACTCTGCAAAGGCTCAACAATCACCCCCGCTGCGGAATCGAGCACCTTGCGCATGGCTGCAATATGTTCGGGGGTTGTTCCACAACATCCGCCGATGACACTAGCGCCAGCTCTCCAAAATTCCAAGGCATAATCGCGAAAATATTCGGGTGTGGCAGCGTACATCACCCGTCCCCCCACATGCTCAGGCCAACCAGCGTTCGGCTTGACCCAAAAACGCGCTTGAGGGGCAGCACGACGCATTTGTCGCAAAATGCGCAGG
>JANWWB010000295.1 GCA_025056515.1 Anaerolineales bacterium | reverse complement strand
AAAGCTTTCTTCTGCCGGTCCTGCAAGTCCTGTTTTCGTTCCAGACGCTGGCCGTTCATCTCCAACCAAAGCTTACCCTCTTGAGTTCGCCAAGCGCGCAGGACTTCGGTATCCTCGGGGCGAACTCTTGACGGAGAAAAGTCAGTAACGCTCTCAGAAGAAGAGGAAGCCGACTCCTCTGTTGAGTCGCTTTTGGCCTTGAAAAAGATGCTAGCGATGAGAATGCCCCCGCTCAAGCAGATGACGAGCAAGAAAATCAAGGTAGTGATAGAAAGGGTAATTTGCATCTCGCACCTTTTCGTTCGTTTACCTTAATTCAATTCTACATCTTTTTTTGGCAATTTGGGCAAATGTGTGTCCCACGTTGTCCGACCACCAACCGCTCGATAGGTGTCTGACAAACAGGACAAGGTTGACCCGTGCGCCCATAAACGCGAAAGTGATTTTGGAACTCGCCGCCGCGATAGACCCAATCAATGCTGGCACCATTCCGCCGAATCCCCTCTTGCAGGACAGTGCGGATCGCCTGCCAGAGAAGGGCAGCTTCACCTTCCTCGACCGTGTTCGACCAACGCAGAGGATGCAATCGCGCCCTATGCAAAGCTTCATCGGCATAAATATTCCCCAAGCCGGCCAAGAACGTCTGGTCAAGCAAGAGAGGCTTGAGCTGTCTTCGCCGAGCATGCAGCGCGGCAAAGAGCCAAGCGGCTGTAAAAACGTCCGAGAACGGTTCAGGCCCGAGGTCAGCGAAAACGGTATCCGGGTCTGCAACAAGCCAGATACGTCCGAATTTACGTGGATCGTTGAAAACCAAATCCACTCCTTCCGAAAGTGTCACAATCAATCGGTCATGCAATCCCGGCGCTTGGCCTTGGTTGCGGACGAACAGATCGCCGCTCATCCGCAAGTGGACCAACAGATACCTGCGCGCCAAATGGATGACGATGTATTTCGCGCGGCGGGAAAGCGCAAGGATTTGCTGACCAAGAAGTTGCTCTTGAAAGTCTTCGGCCGTGGGAGTGACCAGGGTACGTGGCCAGCGTAGGTCAACACCTCGAATCATCCGACCAACGAGAACGGGTCGCAAATGGCGGACAATCGTCTCAACTTCAGGTAGTTCGGGCATAACGTTGTTCGTTCCCAAAGCGGAATCGCTCTGCCACAGGCACAAGCACCAGGACGATCAGCAGTGCAATCGGTTGACTGTAGGTTTTGAACAAAGAGGGAAAAGATTCATCTGGCCAATGGTGAGCAATGTAGAAAGCGATTGCAGGGTAAAGGACAGTGGATAACACGAGCAGACTCTGCACCCCGAGGGCTTGTCGGCGCATCAACCAGAAGAGCGCCGGCGTAAGCAAAGTGAAACTATACGGTTTGAGGCGAGGCATGATCAGATGAAGCGCCAAAAATCCCAGAGCAAACACCAGCTCAAAGCGCTCCTCAGAGGGAATATGTGGCAAAACACCGCGCCAAACCACCACCGCCAAAAGAGCTAGGACAAGCGCTCCAACCAGCAGGCCGGGCAAGAGTACCGAGGCATCGTTCGGCCACCCCAAGACTCTTGCAATCAGATAGGGAAAAGCCGGATGACTGATGCTGCCAAACTCATCCACCGGCCTATATTGTCCTGGAACTCGTCCCAACAACTGTTGCCAATACCAGCCAAGGAGCGGCAAGCGAGACAACGTCAACGACAGAAAAATAACCACGAAAGCTCCTAGACCAACTGCCAAAGCACGCCAGCGCTCTCGCCAAGGAATAGGTGCTAGCAGGAGCAAGATGAGGTGAACTATCGGGAAAAGCTTCACACCGGCCGCGATTGCCAGCCCCAGAGCCGCAATTTCCCAATGTCTGCGCTCAACGGCCCAAAAAACCAACGAAATCGGTAAAAGAAAGAGCAGATCCAGGTTGCCGGTCATCAGCGACCAGGTGAGTCCTGTGAATCCGCCCACCGAAATCACCAAGGCCATCGGCCAGGCGTTGCCAGGTCTCCAAAGAGGGAGGCAAGCCACGGCAATCCCCAAAAAGAGAGGGACATATGTAGAGGCAAAATCAAGCGGCGGAGCGCACAGCAGACGAAATATATTCAAAAGGCCAGGAGGATACAGCCACGGCAAGCCGTAGATAAAATCACGCGCCAAATAAGGATTGCCGCCTGCACGGTCAAGAGCCGCTGCCTGGCAGTAAAGTTGCGCATCCCAGCCATGGTCGTTAACCAGGACAAACAATCCCAAAAACACTATGGTCAACAAGGACAAAAGGACGAGAAACGCCAGCAAATACCTCATGAAAGGTGACCTATGGACCTCCAAAAGTCCCTTCCGATAAACCTGATAAAAAGGGGTGCAGGTTTGCGCCCCTGCCGGTTAGTGCAACTGTTCAGCCAGATAGATCTGAATGCCCATCTGGGCAATTTGTTCAAGTTGCGCTTCTAGTCGGTCCAGGTGTTCTTCCTCATCTTCAAGGATCTCTTCCAGCAGTTCGCGAGTCCCATTGTCGCCCAAGTCGGCACACTTTCGGATTGCATCGTTATAGGCGCGAATAGCAGCCGTTTCACTCTCCAAGTCATGTCGCAACTGCATTTCCACAGTTTCGCCAATATGCATCGGATTGAGCCGGCTCACAATCGGGCGGCCCTCCAAGAAGAGGATACGGGCGATCAATTTTTCAGCGTGCTTCATCTCGTCAATGGCGCGCTTCTCAGAAAATTCATGGAGACGCTCGTAGCCCCAATTGGCGCACATTTCGGAGTGCACAATGTACTGATTGATAGCGGTCAGCTCATCGGCCAGCAACATGTTGAGAACTTCAAGAATTTCAGGTTTCCCTTGCATAGTTTCTCCTTTTGTCAGAGAGGTCGACTATTCGTTGAAAAGTTGTCCAACGCTTCGTCCTTCATGGGCGCGACGGATAACCTCGCCCAGAAGTGGAGCGACGCTGAGAATAACCAAACGGTCGCCAAACAGCGCTTGTTTTTCGGGGGAAATCGGCACGGTATCCGTGGTAATGTAACGCTTCACGGGCAAGGCCGCTAACCTATCTGCCGCATTGGCTGAAAAGACGGGATGAATGAAAGCAACATAAACCTCACGCGCACCGTTTTCCTTGACCAGATTAACCGCCTGCACAATCGAACCACCTGTATCCACTTCATCATCTACCAAGATGACATCGCGATCTTGGACATTGCCGATCACGGTCAATGCTTGGGCTTTGGCATCGTTCGAGAGACGCCGTTTCTCGATGAAGGCAATCGGAAGATCTAATCCGGCGGCGAAGTTCCGCCCCTTTTTGGCATAGCCTAGATCAACCGTTACGACGACCGGGTCTCTCATCTCCTTCAAGAGATGGTCGCGGACATAATTGACCAACAAGTATTGTGAATTCAGGACATCGCCGGGGATGGAAAAGAAACCTTGAATCTGGTAGGCATGCGGGTCGAGGGTCATATAGCGGTCGGCGCCGGCGACCTGAATCATATCGGCGACCAAGCGAGCGGTAATCGGGACGCGCGGCTGGTCTTTCTTATCTGAGCGGCCATAACACAGGTAGGGGATGACCGCCGTAACCCGCGCCGCCGAGTCCAGGCGTAGGGTCTGGAGCAAGATGAGCAATTCCATTAGGTTACGGTGGACAGGCGAGGCGGTATGTTGAATGACATAAACATCTTGGCCTCGAGCGCTGCTATGCAGCTTAACAAACAAGTTTTCGTTCGGAAACTCAATAATGTCCCGCCCACACAGCGTTTCGCCCAGATAGGCGGCTATCTTGCTCGCCAGTTCCAGCGATGCCGTCCCTGCATATAGCTTGATTCCGCCATAGATTTTCATTTCATGCGATTGCGTCATAGGCTTACATCTCTTTCACGTGGATCAGTTATCAAATCAACCGGCTCGATGAGGCGCTGACAGCATTCATCCTAAAGGGAGAACGCCTCTCATTAGCACTACGACCTCCTCCTTGCACATACCTCCCCTTTGGCAATTAGCTCTGCTTGAAAAGAGGGTGGTGAGATAATAACCTCTCATCACTTTGATTATACTATGCTTGCCAAACCAGACCAGCCCCAGGACAAGCAGTCAAAGTGATCCTTGTCCGAGAAGAATCACTTCGAGGGCTTAAGGTGTTCACGCCTATGCCCAAGCGCATGGCTTCATCTGCGTTAGCCAAAGTCTGCCCAGCAGACATCTCTTGAGACAACTTTTCTCACGCTGTAGCAAGCAGGAGAAATCCCCATCTTGGTCAGAAGTTAGCAGACTTTGTCCCAAGCTTGGTTGACGGATGATAGTAGCCATGCTATATTTGTCAGGCATTCATTCTGACTGAATTCATCTCGAAATGGAGTTATTGATGAGCATTGATTTTTTCTTCCGCATTTTCGGCATGATTGTGTTTTCTATTTTGGGAGCATTTCTGGGTAATTGGTTAGAACAATTCTATCTTGAATACCAGCCGCTTTATACTTTGACATTCAGCTTGCTTGGGGCACTGTTCGGCCTGGTCACAACTCCCTACTTCACTACCCGTCCGGTGCGTGCACTCAAAAGTCTACTGCTCAAGCTCTCTGCAGAAACGCTCTTTTCTGCCATGATTGGCTTGGTTGTTGGCTTGATTATTGCGGCGCTCCTCTCGTTTCCGCTTTCTCTCTTACCCGACCCGCTTGGAAGGATTTTACCCTTTGTGGGAGTTGTGCTGTTTTGTTACTTCGGCATTTCCCTCTTCGTCATGCGGCAAAACGATATTGCGACTCTTCTGCAGGGGATCTCTAGCCGTAATGAGAGTGGGCTTTTTGCTTCGATTGGTCAGCGCACGATTTTGCTGGATACCAGTGTCATCATCGATGGGCGCGTCGCCGACATTGCTCGCACCGGATTTTTGCCTGGAACTCTTCTAATTCCGCGCTTTATTCTCAACGAACTTCAGTATGTGGCTGATTCGCCGGACAATTTGCGTCGCGCGCGTGGACGACGCGGTCTACAGGTTTTGGCCGAACTGCAGAAAATCCCCTCCATCATCGTTCGTATTTCGGACCTTGACGTGGAAGGTGTGCGAGATGTAGATGACAAACTGATTATCCTGGCGCGTCAGCTCAAATGCCCGATTCTGACCAATGATTACAACCTCAATCGGATTGCTGAATTGCAGGGTGTTCCGATCCTGAATGTTAACGAACTCGCCAACGCTGTCAAGTCAGTTGTTCTGCCAGGCGAAGTGCTCACCATCAGCATTATTCAAGAGGGGAAAGAACCCAATCAAGGCATCGGTTATCTTGACGACGGGACCATGGTTGTTGTGGAAAACGGCCAAAAGTTAATCGGACAGACTCGAGATGTTTCTGTGACCAAAGTGCTTCAAACGGCCGCCGGTCGCATGATTTTCGCCAGACTTGAGGAATAACCGTATGTTGCGCATCTATAACACTCTAACCCGCAAAGTGGAAGAATTCCAGACCTTGGAACCAGGCAAAGTCAAAATGTACGTCTGTGGCGTAACAGTCTACAACGATGCCCATGTCGGCCATGCCATGTCGGCCATTGTCTTTGATGTCATTCGCCGTTACCTGATGTATCGCGGCTACGAGGTGCGATTTGTCCGCAACTATACCGATGTCGATGACAAAATTATCCGCCGCGCCCATGAACTCGGAGAGGATCCCCATCGTCTGGCCGAACGTTACATTCAATCTTTTGAAGAAGACATGGCCGCTCTAAACGTCCTACCGCCGACCGCCGCCCCGCGCGCCACGCAGACGATGGACAAAATTATCGAGATGGTGCAGGGATTGATTGAACGCGGCTATGCCTATGCCCCTGGCAATGGAGATGTGTATTTCCGCGTTAGCAAAGATGAAGACTATGGCAAGCTTTCCGGTCGCCGCCTGGAAGAGATGATGGCCGGAGCGCGCATCGAGGTCGGCGAGATGAAAGAGCATCCGATGGATTTTGCTCTTTGGAAAGCCGCCAAACCGGGTGAACCAGCTTGGGACTCCCCCTGGGGCAAAGGAAGGCCGGGGTGGCACATCGAATGCTCAGCCATGAATCTGGCCGAATTAGGCGAGCAGATCGATATTCACGGCGGAGGCAACGACCTCATCTTCCCTCACCACGAAAACGAAATTGCGCAATCCGAGTCGTTCACCGGCAAACCCTTTGCTCGCTATTGGGTGCACAACGGCATGTTGCAGTTGAGCGGGGAAAAAATGTCCAAATCGTTGGGTAACATCATCCCGATCAAGGAATTTTTACGCCAACGTGAGGCGGATGTGATGCGTATGCTCATCCTGAATTCGTCCTATCGCGCCCCGCTTGCTTTCAACGACGAAGTGCTCGATGCCGCCGAGAAATCACTCGAACGGCTGCGCTCTGGCCTCAAGCCGGCTCTCCCCGGGGCGAACGGTCTGTCAACAGAAAACGCCCAAGCTCTCTCTGCGCAGGCCGAAGCGACCCGTCAGGCGTTCTGCGAGGCCATGGATGACGACTTCAATACCCCTCTGGCGTTGGCGGCTCTGCATGACCTCGTACGTGCTATCAACACAGCGCGCGACCAGGGCGCAACAGATGCACAACTTGCTCCGGCGCAAGCTGTGCTCCGCGAGCTAACCGGCGTCCTGGGCCTGCGCCTCGAGAAGGTCTCCCGCCATAGCGATGCCGCTCCGTTTGTGGACCTTCTCTTGCAAGTCCGCAACGAACTGCGCAAGCAGAAAAACTGGGCGCTTTCTGATCTGATTCGCGACCGCTTGAAGGAGCTTGGTGTGACCGTTGAAGACACTCGCGAAGGCTCTACCTGGCATTGGTGAAATCATCCTCTGCCTCGCTACGCTATAGCAGACGCCAAAGCCCACCCCCTTGGATGAGATGAAGCCATCTCCTGAATGACCGGAGGAGATGGCTTCTTAGTATCAGGTTGAGGCTTGATCGCCTTTAACGGATCGCAGAAACTTCGAGAGATCATCCTATGTCTGCAAGCAATCTACAGGGCAACAATCAAACCGGGGCAGGGGATTAGATGATTTCATCCTCCTGGGCGTTTTCTTTCCTTCTTTGAGGCCCTTCTCGAATCCCCAACAGCATCGCCAATACCTCCGGTGGTAGATCGGCTTCGGGTAAATCCGTGTGGTACAACCCGGCGTTCTGGGCACGCTCACGCAAAGCCCGCCACAAAAGCGTGCGTTCGCCGCTCTGGAGCGTCAAGTCATGGAGTGTGCGCGCTTTCAGAAGATATTCGCCGGTTGTGTAGAGAAATGTCAGACGCCTCCAGCGACCGGCCCGAATCGGGGTAGGCAAGCGCTCCAGCGGCCCCAGCTGAATTTTGTAGTACTCCTCGTGGGCACGAGGATGGTCAGCTTCATCCCGTAGCAACTCGGCGCGGGTCGTCAATTCATGTCCTCGAACTGCTGCGATGTATTCAATCTGGCCACCTCGCTCCCCAAACGAAGCCGGCTGGTAAAAAGCCAGGTAATCCACAGCTATCACCTTCGGCGCCGTACGAAAAGGAATCCGATACCACCCCAGCAGGCGGGCAATTTCCAGGTCGCGCGGCGTTGGCACGACACAGACGAGAACGAGCGAAACCGGTGTGAGGGCTAGACTCATCTTCCCCGCTCTTGCTCTTGACGAATGAGTTCGCGCTTGAGGATTTTCCCGACTGTAGACTTGGGCAGCTGCTCGCGAAATTCAATGTGAGTCGGGACTTTGAACGGCGCCAACCGCTCCCGACACCAAGCTTGCACCTCTTCTGCCGTCAGCGTCTCGCCAGGACGCAAGACAATCCACGCCTTGACCGTTTCGCCACGATAGTCATCGGGGATGCCCGCTACGGCCACTTCGAGCACCTTGGGATGCGCCGCAATCGCCTCTTCGACCTCGCGCGGCCAAACTTCCATCCCGCCCGGTTTAATCAGGTCCTTCTTTCGGTCTACAATGTAAAAATATCCATCGGCATCCATACGGGCAATATCACCCGTGTAGAGCCAACCGTTTCGCAAGGCGATGGCCGTCTCTTCAGGGCGATTATGGTAGCCTTGCATCACCTGCGGGCTGCGGATAATCAGTTCTCCTGCCTCGCCGATCGGCATCTCGGTTTTTCCATCCTCCAGGCTGACAATTTTTGCCTCCACATCGGGCAGAGGCAGACCAATCGAGCCGAAGCGATTCTCGCCTTGCAGTGGATTACAGTGCGTAGCCGTCGGCGCTTCGGAGAGGCCGTA
>JANWWB010000232.1 GCA_025056515.1 Anaerolineales bacterium | reverse complement strand
CGCAAGCCTTGTTTCTTGAATGTACGAAAGAAGCGTGGACCGGCCTGCAAGCCGACAGCATAAACGAACAGAAGCAGCCCCAATTCCATGATAACTTTGGGGATGGAAAAGCCAAAATGTCCAAAAACCAAGGCGACAAAGAGAACTCCTGCAGTCCCTAACGCAATCCCCCGCCAAGATAGGCTCCCCAGGACCGTCCCTAACGCCAGAATAAGAAACAACACAAACATCGAATCGGCAAAAAATTGACCCATGTCTCTCCAAACGTACCGTCCCCAACCAAGATGCGAAGGAAGCTACCGCAAAGGCCAGAGGCAACCATAATGCTTTCTATCTAGGATGTTGCTGGGCAAAGGAATAAGCCTTTTCGATCAAATTCTATTGTGTATTATAAGCGAAACCAACCCTTGTACTCTGCGACTATGCTAGCAAAAAGTCAGTGATTGAAGGTTTTGCAGTCGGCTAAATATGCTATAATCGACTCAACTGTATGAACGAACACCCCTCCTCAGCAACTACTCCTTCTCTTGAGCAAGTGTCCGAGCACAAACGAATCCGCCGTCAACGCTGGACCTTGGTGGGGATGATTGTGGGCGTTCTTCTCCTAGTCGCCGCAATTGTCGCTGCCGTTTATGGTTTGACCAGAAACCCCGAAACGACCGCCAACATCCGCGATATCTTTATCATCTTCTTGGCTTTTGAGTCCTTGATTATTGGAGCAGCACTGGTCATCCTGATTATCCAAGTTGCTAGCTTGATTAACCTACTCCAAAATGAAGTTAAGCCCATTTTGAAAAGCACAGCAGAAACCGTAAACACCCTTCGGGGAACAACCGAATTTCTCAGCGAAAACCTTGTCGAACCGGTCATCAAACTTAATTCCTATCTGGCCGGTTTGCGCAAGATTTTAGATTTTCTCAAGTTCAAATAAGACCCAAGAAAGGAGCAGACTATGTCAGACCGTGATGAGTTTGGAGCATTTCTAATCGGCTTCGTGGTTGGTGGTCTTACCGGTGCAATTGTTGCCTTGTTATTTGCCCCGCAATCCGGCGAAGAAACACGCACCTATATCAAAGAGAAAAGCATTGAGCTGCGTGACAAGGCTGCAGAGCAGGCCGAGCAAGTGGCCTCCCAGGCCGAAAGACTCGCCGAAGATGTCCGCGCTCGCAGCAGGGAAGCTATCGAGCAGGTCAAGCGAGCAGTGTCCAAAAAGGCGCCGCCAGCCGAACCGGCCGCCTGACGATGACATATTGCGCTGCCTAGTCGGTGAACGCTTTAAGCAAAACTCGATCGGGCACCCCAGGGGGCAGCGACGCAGTCTTGCTCTTCATACAAGCTACTCAGGCATACCCGCCGAGGCGAGTATGCCTATTTTTGTTTCTAGCAAGGCAGGTCTAAAAGATACACACCACCGGATAAGATGCTGGACCGGAATTGAGCAACTGTCCAATCTCCCAAGATTCGGATCATTGCGTTGCCAGGGATGCAAAACACATTGTTCGAGGTCCCTGCCAGACAGCATAGCAGCCGCCAAAGCCCTGCCTTTCACCGGCAACTTCCTGGCAATCCCCTAGGCCTCTTCCCTTATCTTCTCGGGGCAGGCGCTACACTTACAGTAACATCATAACCGACTCTTTGTAATCAAGCACTTCTGTTCATCAACCTGTTCTTTTGGTCTGCTCGAAACACACAAACCGGCTTCTGACTCTACGGCAATCTGACAAGGTTCAAGCATCTCATTTGCCGTTTGGCAGAAAAGCCGATAGAGCACATAGGGTCTATTTGCAAGAACCATTGGTTCAGCGCTTGCCGAGAGCTACTGCTAATGAACTGGATAGAACGGCATGCTATCTCAGGCAGACCTTCCTCCAATTTGCACCAATCTGCCCATTCTATTGCTTTATAACTTAGACCCTCACTGGCCTGAAGAAGATATCCGCTACATCTGCTCTTTGGTGGAACAAACCGCCGATGAACTTTCTCAACTAGGGCGTCCGCTTGATGTGCTTGCGTTGTCCGATAGCCGTCTCGAAGACGCGCTACTCCCGTTCTCGCCAGAAAGATACATTGTTTTCAATTGGTGTGAGGCCATTCCTGGCCTGCCCAACAGCGAGGCATTGGTTGCCTCTATTCTAGAACAACGGGGCTTTACCTTCACCGGATCCAGCGCCTGCGCTCTTGCAAGGACCAAGGACATGATCAAACAACTTTTGTCCCAAAACCAGGTGACCACTCCGCTTTGGAGTGTTTATGCCACCCTGCCCATAGACGGTTGGAAGGATTTTCCGGCAATTGTCAAACCGACGCGTGAACATTGCAGCCTCGGGATCGACCGTGATTCAGTCGTAACCGAAAGGACGCAGCTTTCCAGGCGCGTTGCTTATATCTTACAGGCCTGGCAACAACCGGCCTTGGTGGAAGAATTCATCGCTGGGCGCGAACTAACGGTGAGTCTTTTGGGAGATGAGAACCCCTACCTACTACCGGTCATCGAAATCGCTTTCTGTGAGGAGTTCACTCCCCTTGAGCGGGTTCGCACTTACGCGTCCAAATTCGACAAAGAGAGCGCAGAATATCATCAAATCCAAACCGTTCTTCCAGCTGTCCTTTCAGAGCCGGAGATCCGCCTCTTATACACAACAGTCCTTCAGGCTTATCACACTGCCGAATGTCGAGATTATGCCCGTTTCGATGTAAGAATGCGAGATGGAAAGATGTACGTAATCGATGTCAATCATAACCCTGACTTAAGCCCAGATTCGAGTTTTTCCCTCTCCGCCCGCTTCGCCGGGCTTTCCCATGGAAACCTGATCAGTCTCTTGACAACGCTGGCAGCGCGCCGTCATCCGCTTTATCGTTATCTTGTTTGATCCTATCCAAAGAGAGAAGAGATGAACACGAAACAGAAAACTGTCATCGCCGCCGCGCTGGGCGAATGCGTCCACGTGGCGGGCATTTCCAACTTCCTGCACCTGGCCGAAGAGGCCGGCTGGCGGACGGTCTTCCTCGGCCCGGCCGTCCCCATCGAAGAGGTGTTGGCCGCGGCCGAACGCGAAGGGGCTGACCTGGTGGGCGTCTCCTACCGGCTGACGCCCGAGACCGGCGAACGGCTGCTCGGTCAATTCGCCGAGGCGGCCTCCGACCTCCACGCCCGCGGCGTCCGTTTCGTCTTCGGCGGGACGCCCCCCGTGGCCGAGCGCGCCGCCAAGCTGGGTTTCTTTGAGCGCGTCTTCGACGGCAGCGAAATGACCGAGGACGTCCTCGCCTTCCTGCGCGGCGAAGCAGGCGGCGGGTCCGGACCCGAAGCCTACCCCTCCACAACCGTCGAGCGCATCCGCTGGAAATCCCCCTACCCCATCCTGCGCCACCACTTCGGCCTGCCCACCATGGAGGCGACCATTGCCGGCATCGAGAAGATCGCCGAGTCGAAGACGTTGGATGTCATCTCGCTCGGCACCGACCAGGACGCCCAGGAAAACTTCTTTCATCCGGAACGGCAGGACCCGCGCCGGCGCGGGGCAGGCGGCGTGCCGGTGCGCACCCCCGACGATTTCCGCGCCCTCTACCGGGCAGCACAGCGCGGCAACTTCCCGCTCCTGCGCGCCTACTCCGGCACCGACGATTTCATCCGCTACGCCGAGGTGCTGACCGAGACCATCCACAACGCCTGGTGCGCCATCCCGCTCTTCTGGTTCAACCAGATGGACGGGCGCGGCCCCTGGGACCTGGAAGGCTCCATCCGTGAGCATCAGCGGGTGATGGCCTGGTACGGCGAACACGACATCCCGGTCGAATTGAACGAGCCGCACCACTGGGGCATGCGCGACG
>JANWWB010000245.1 GCA_025056515.1 Anaerolineales bacterium | reverse complement strand
TGTGAGGGTGGGGGTGGGAGTCAGAACAGGCGCCAGACGCGGCAAGAGGAAGAGCACCCCACCTAGGAAGCCGCCTACTAAGAAGAGACCGAGCACGAGCAGACCAACCCAGAGAGCGGCCCCGCGACCTTTTGGTGTGGTGAGAGATGCGGGGGTGACCGCTGTGGGAGCGCGGCTGACCTGTGTCGCTGCCTCCTGCCCGATGACCTTCTTGGGGAGCGCTATGTTAGTTTCGGCAGGAGGAGCACCTATGTACGGTTTTTCCCCGCGCGCCACAGCCTGGAGTGCTTGTGCCATTTGTGTCGCTGTCTCGAAGCGCTCGTGGGGAGATTTCGCCAAGGCTTTCTCTACGATTTTTTCAATGTCAACCGGCAGATCCGGACGCAGGTCGAGGAGGTGAGGAATCGGGTCGGTGATGTGCTTCAGGACGACGCTCATCGGAGTATCCCCCTGGAAGGGTTGCTGTCCGGTGAGCATCTCAAAGAGGATGACACCGAGTCCATAGATGTCGGAGCGAGCGTCAATCGCTTCACCTTGTGCTTGTTCTGGTGACATATAGGCCGGCGTGCCGATGATGGCCGAGCCGGTCATGGTGGATGAACCCTGGGTGAGTTTGGCGATGCCGAAATCGGAAAGATACGGTTCGCCGTACTGATCGAAAAGAATGTTGCCGGGTTTCAGGTCACGATGGATGATCCCCTTGGCATGGGCGGTATCTAGTGCAGGAGCCAGGCGAGAGAAAATGCGCGCCGCCTCTTCAACCGAAAGCGGTCCTTGGCGCAAACGTTCGGCCAGCGAACCACCCGGCATGAAGCGCATGACAAAGTAGAGTTGTCCGTCTTCCTCGCCAAAGTCATACACCGGCACGATAGCCGGGTGTTCTAACATAGCAATGGTCTTTGCCTCGCGTTCGAAACGGACGCGGAACTGTGGATCATGAAGCATCTCGCGCGGCAAGACCTTGATGGCCACTTCGCGCTCGAAGCGCGGGTCATAGGCGCGGTAGACAGTCGCCATCCCGCCGCGCCCGAGTTCTTCCTTTATCTCATATCGGCCGATGCGTTCGGGATTCATGTCCCTATTTTAGCCTGCTCTCAAGAGGAATGCAAGCAGTGTCGGCAGCTCCCAATTCATGGAAAGTTAAATACGAGAGAGTTAGCCGTAAACCTGGTGACTGTGATTCTTTTTGCGCTTCTTTACCGTTGCTCTGCTTGTCTCTTTGGGAAAACCGTTACTGATCGACAGTTTCATTACTGAGCAGGATAACTTCTGGGTAGTTTCTCCTCTCTTCCCATTCGGAGAGGGGACTGAGAGCTTGAGCATTGCGAATGTAGATTTGCTGTTGTGAACGCACAAACAGCAATTTTTTGGTATGATTAACAAGTTGAAGGAAACATCTATGAGCACTTTTCTGACCAAAATTCCTAACCACTTCGATTTACCTCGTCGCATCCAACGGTTGGGGGAATTAGCCTATAACTTATGGTGGACTTGGAATCCGAACGCCCAGCGCTTATTCAATCGAATTGATACCGACTTATGGGAACGTTTAAACCATAACCCTCTCCGTTTCCTGCGCCAGGTGGGGCGAGCCGAAATCAATGCTGCTGCTCAAAGCCCGATTTATCTGGATCTCTACGACCAGGTCTTCGCTGAATTCGATCGCTATCTGAAGACAACCGATACCTGGTGCAACCGGACTTACGAAAATCGTTGCCAAGCCCAAGTGGCCTATTTTTCGATGGAGTTTGGTTTGCATGAAATGCTGCCGATTTATTCCGGCGGCTTGGGCGTTCTGGCCGGCGACCATTTGAAGGAAGCCTCTGACCTCGGCTTGCCGTTGATTGGCGTCGGTTTAATGTATGGGGAAGGGTACTTCTCACAACGGATTTCGGAAGACGGCTGGCAAGAGGCGATTAATCAACCGTTGGACTTTTCACAATTGCCGGTCTTGCCGGTATTAGACTCGCGCGGCAACT
>JANWWB010000189.1 GCA_025056515.1 Anaerolineales bacterium | reverse complement strand
CCGATGGTTGCTCGCGCTATCGTTGCTTCGGGAGCGTTCGCTTTCACTATTTCACTGGGAGAGTTCGGCGCGGCCTCTTTGCTGGTCAGGCCGGAATATCCCACCCTGCCCACGGCCATCTTCCGCTTCCTTTCGCAACCCGGCGGCCTGAACTACGGTCAGGCAATGGCGATGGCAACGTTGTTGATGCTCCTGACGGGCTTCTTTATCTGGCTGATTGAACGGGGACGCGTGGCTAACGCGTTATGATACTCGTAGGAGCGGTGGTATGATCTCTTGGTATGCTGGGTTCTCAACTGTTCTGATGGATTCTGGATAACAACGATGCTTGTGCTTGAAGGAATTTACAAATCTTATGAAGGCCAACCACTTCTCAAGGGTGTTTCTTTTGCTGTTCATCCTGGAGAGGTCGTCTGCTTGTTGGGGGCTTCTGGAAGTGGCAAGTCCACGTTGTTACGAATCATCGCCGGGTTAGAGGTGCCCGAATCGGGGCGTGTGCTTTGGGGAGGGGAGGATTTGGCACATGTGCCGGCGCATAGGCGAAATTTTGGTTTGCTTTTTCAGGATTATGCGCTTTTTCCTCACTTGAACGTGGCCGAGAATATTGCTTTTGGTCTCCGCATGCGTCGGTTATCTGAGAAAGAAGTTCTTCTTCGTGTAGCCAAGTTGTTAAAACAAGTCAATTTACAAGGATTTGAAAAACGGTGCGTCTCTGACCTTTCGGGAGGGGAACAGCAGCGCGTTGCTTTGGCGCGCATGCTTGCTCCGGAGCCGCGTTTGCTTCTTTTCGATGAACCGCTTGGCGCGCTCGACCGCCTGCTTAAAGATGAGTTGCTCGATGAAGTTCGGCGACTTCTGCGTGGGAGCGGCGTTCCGGCGCTTTATGTGACGCATGACCAGGCTGAAGCTTTTGCAGTGGCCGATCGTATCCTTCTCCTGCATGAGGGGCGGATTGTACAGGATGGTGCTCCGACCCAAGTGGCGGCTCATCCGGTCTCGGCTTGGGTAGCGCATTTTCTTGCTCTTGGGAATCTACTTGAGGGAGAGATCCAAGCAAAGACATCTTCCGGTTGGAAGGTCAAGACACCGGTCGGTGCATTTCAAGCTGTGTGTGAGCATTCTCATCGGGTTGGGGACAAAGTTCATGTTTTAGTGCGCCGCGAGAGGGTTCGTTTCGAGACAGCCGGTGAATTGCGTGGTCAAGTGGAGGATGTTGTTTTCCAACAAAGCCACTTTCGGGTACGCCTGACGAATGGCCTGGTGTTTTACCTTCCAGAGGCGCCGCAGAGAGGGGAAGAGATTGTTTTGGAATTGCTTCCCGGCGCAGTACAATGTTTACCATGAACAAGCCATTAACCGTTATCAAGCGTAATCTGTATGGTGAAGAGGTTTGGCGCTATCAGGGTGAGCTGATTCGCCGTGAAGGGACAGCCATCTACCTCAAGGCGCCGTTCAACGGGCGAGAAGTAGAGTTCATGGGGGTGACTCTTCGACCAGGCGATCCTTTTGAGGAAGTTTATTATACCGACCGCTGGTATAACATCTTTGAGATTCACGCTCCGGATGGCGTGCTCAAAGGTTGGTACTGCAATATCGGCAAGCCGGCTGTTGAGGAATCTGAGGAGGTGATTTCGTATGTGGACCTGGCGCTTGATTTGTGGGTTTCGGCAGAGGGCAACCAGACGGTTCTGGACGAAGAAGAATTCGCCGCCCTCAACTTGGACGCAGAGACCCGCGCCCAAGCATTGGCGGCGCTTGCAGAGTTACAAGAAGTTTTCCGTCAAAAATTTAATCGCGATCGGTAACTCTTCACCCTCTCCAAAAGGAGAGAAAACGAATATCAATCAGCGATTTCGCTGCCTAAAAAAAGTAACAGATAATGTCTCCCTTCCCTCATTAAGGGTATGGGCTAGGCTGAGGGCAGTTAGATGTTCCTCTTGCCCATCGTGGGCATGTGAGATCGGTTTAGGGCAAGAGCAACACCTATCTGAATTCGCTTAGGAGAGCATCGCCAAAAGCAACCAGCAGTCCCAAGCTTCCGAGACAGCAGCAACAGGCCACAATCAGAACGATCAAGACGATCGCCCAGGTAGGGAAATGCGAAGGAGGAAATGTGGGATTAATGGCCGCTTCATTCATACATCCACTTAGTAGCTGAATTCAGCAGTGGGGATGACAAAGGGAAGGGAGATGAGACCTGTAAACATCAGGACGAGGACGCAAATCGCGCACAAGGCAAGGCCTAAGGACAAATAGCCTAAAATCAGGCCTGCGGTAGCAAGGCCTTCTCCTGTGACCATGCCTCCACTTTGGCGGATTTCTTTCTTGGCCATATGGCCGGTGATGACAGCAATAATCGGACCGATCAGAGGTAGAATTTGGAAAAATCCCAACAGACCGGCAATCAGACTAATGACAGCGGTTGTGCTCGTGCGCGGCGCTGGGGTGGGGGTGGGGGGG
>JANWWB010000187.1 GCA_025056515.1 Anaerolineales bacterium | reverse complement strand
GCGGATGGCGACTCGATAATCCTCCAGGCGGTGGTTGACAACTTTGACCAGTTCTCGTCGGCGCTCTTCGGTGAGCGGCGGAATGGCAAGCCGGATTTGTCGTCCGTCGTTGTTCGGGGTCAGCCCTAGGTCAGAGGCCAGGAGAGCGCGTTCGATATTTTTGAGCGTAGCCGGGTCGAAAGGCTTAATAAGCAAGGAGCGAGGGTCCGGAACGCTGATCGTTGCTAATTGGACAAGCGGCGTGGGCGCGCCATAGTATTCGACAGGGATTTTCTCAACTAAGGCAGGCGTCGCCCGTCCGGTGCGAATGCCGAGCAAGTCTTCTTCCAAGTTCTGCACTGTGGCTTGCATACGGGTTTCTGCTTCTTTCAAGATTTCCTTAATCACAGCCGCCTCCTACAAGAGTGATGTTAGACATCATAAGGATACCCTAAAACCCGAAAAATTACCACTCGGGCAAAGAAATTGGGTGACTTGAGAGCAAGTTGGCTTGCCCAAGGTGAACAGGGCAGTCAATGTTTTCGGGTAAAAAGATAAGACAGGATTTCTCCCTGAGGATCTGAAGAAATCCTGTCAAAAAACATCGGCTTGCTATCAAATGCTGACGCGTTTAGGCGGTGACCAGGGTTCCGATGTTTTCGCCGCGCAAGGCGCGTTCGAGAGCGGTCGGATCCCATAAGTTGAGCACGAGAATTGGCAGTTTATTGTCCATGCACAAGGAGATAGCTGTGGTGTCCATCACTTCGAGACGACGGTTGATGACGTCAATATAGGACAGACGGTCGAATTTGATAGCCGAGGGGTTTTTGTGGGGGTCGGAATCGTAAACGCCATCCACTTTGGTTGCCTTGATGAGCACTTCGGCTTCAATTTCGATAGCGCGCAAGGCTGCGGCGGTATCGGTCGAGAAGAAGGGGTTACCGGTGCCTGCACCAAAGATGACAACTCGTCGTTTCTCTAGGTGACGGATGGCGCGTCGACGAATATAGGGTTCTGCAACTGCGCGCATTTCGATAGCGGATTGAACGCGCGTGATGATGCCGATCCGCTCTAGCGCGTCCATGAGAGCCATAGCGTTCATGACAGTCGCCAGCATGCCCATATAATCGGCAGTAGCCTGGTCCATACCACGTTCTAGGCCTTGTTTGCCGCGCCATAGATTGCCTGCGCCGATGACAATAGCGATTTCCACGCCCATCACATACACACGCTTGACTCGCTCGGCAATTGCTTCTGCCTGCAGGGGGTCGATGCCAAAGCCGTTTGGTCCGGCCAACGCCTCTCCGCTCAGTTTGAGCAAAATCCGCTTGTATTTCAGGGTATCCATAGTTTGTGGTCTCCACGAATGGGTTCAAAAAAGGCCAACCCGAAGGTTGGCCTCATTCTTTAACTCACTTCGCCCAATTCCCAACGAGCAAAGCGGCGGATGACAATGTTCTCCCCTGTCGCGGCAATCGTTTCCAGGAGGAGCTGTTCGACAGTTTTTTCGGCATCGCGAATGTAGGGCTGACGGAGCAGAACGACTTCGTCCTTGAATTTTTCCAGGCGACCCTCGGCGATTTTCGGGAGGATTGCTTCGGGCTTGCCCTCTTCACGGGCACGTGCGATGGCGATTTGTCGTTCATGTTCCAACACTTCAGCAGGGATGTCTTCAACTTTGATGTAGCGCGGCGAATTGGCGGCGATTTGTAAGGCGATTTCATGAGCGAACGTGCGGAACTGTTCCGAGCGAGCAACAAAGTCGGTCTCGCAGTTGACCTCAACCATCACACCAACACGTCCTCCGCCATGCGAATAAAGTTCTATCGTGCCGTTGGAAGCTTGGCGGTCGGCTCGTTTGGCGGCAGTGGCCATGCCTTTTTCACGCAAGTAATCTACGGCCTTATCGAAATCGCCGTTGGCAGCTTCTAGGGCTTTGCGACAATCTAATACGCCAGCCTTGGTGGCTTCGCGTAGTTGTTTAATCATTTCTGCAGTAATTTCCATAGGTCTACTTCCTGTTTGAAAGGGGATTATTTGTCTTCGAGTTCTTCTTCATCCTCAAAATCACCGGTGTCCTCATCGTCCCGGCTGCGGCTGGGAGCGAGTTTTGCTAAGGTTGCTTCACCGAGCAACTCTTCGTCTTCAAGTTCCTCTTCGAGGTCTTCAAGGACAGGGGTTACACGGCGAGCGCCCGGTCCGCTGACTTCTGCCCCAACCGGTTGGAGGTCTTCCTGCGCTTCATCCTTTCGCAAGGCTTTTCCTTCGAGGACGGCATCGGCCATTTTACTGACCAGCAGTTTGATGGCGCGGATGGCGTCGTCGTTGGAGGGGATGACGTAATCCACATTCGTGGGATCGCAATTGGTGTCCACCAATGCGATGACCGGGATGCCAAGCAGATTGGCTTCGTGCACAGCGGCAGCCTCGCGCATGACGTCTACCACAAAGAGCAAGTCGGGTAACCGTTTCATCGTGCGGACGCCGGCGAGTCGGATGTTGAGGCGATTGACCTCGCGCCGGAGTAGCAACCCTTCTTTTTTCGTTAAGCGCTCGATTTCGCCCGACGCAATCATTTTCTCCATTCGCTCTAGTTCTTGGATGCGCTGGTACATGGTAACCCAGTTGGTGAGCATGCCGCCCAGCCAACGCTCGGTCACATAGGGCATGCCGCAGCGCATTGCTTCTTCACGAATGGTTTCCTGCGCCTGCCGCTTGGTGCCGACAAAGAGCACAATCCCGCCGGCAGCGACAGTGTCGCGAATAACGGCATAGGCGGTATTGATGGCTTTGACGGTTTGCTGCAAATCAATGATGTGGATGCCGTTCCGCTCGGTGAAAATGTACGGCTTCATGGCCGGGTGCCATTTGTTGGTCCGGTGACCGAAGTGGACGCCGCTTTCTAGCAGCGCTTTCATAGAGATAATTGCCATACTTCTCCTTTTCTTCCCCTAGCAGGGGCTGAGGGTTTAGCGGGGATACATACCCGCTCAGGGACGCTTGATGCCCGTCCCAGGCAAGATGGCTTCTCGCGAAGCGGCGGAAGTATACCACAATTTTTTGTTTTGTAAGCTATGTGGCGAGAAATGCTTCTCAGGTTCGTTTCTTGGGCTTAGGAAGTAGGCAAGGTGCAAACGAGGGTCTCCGAATTCCAGAGAAGAAGTGGAGTTTGACCTTAGAGAGGAGGGCTTTTTCAAAGAGGACATGGAAGAGAACAGCTACATCGAGTACAATTCCTAGCTGAGAATTCCAGCGATTGCTTTGCTGCTTGCGCGTGATGCAAAGCGATGACTGTTTGGTGGAAAGATTATGAGAAGAGTTAGCGCTTTCCTACTTGGGGTTGTCTTTTTGCTTGCCTCGATGCAATCAGCCAATGCTCAGACTCCTGAGCCGAAGACGGTGGTCAGGGCAGTGCTCTTTTATTCTCCTACTTGTCCGCACTGTCATTTGGTCATCACTCAAACATTGCCACCTCTTTTTGAAAAGTACGGTGAACGTTTGGAAATGGTGGGGATTGATATTTTGCAAGAAGAAGGGTATCGCCTTTTCTTGCTTGCTTTGCAAAAATTCGGTTTGACAGAGGGCGGCGTGCCTTTCTTGGTCATTGGGGAGGTCTACTTGATGGGTTCAAAAGAGATCCCTGAGAAGTTTCCCGGTCTGGTTGAAGAGTATTTGGCGCGCGGTGGGGTAGATTGGCCGGATCTTCCCGGCTTGGCAGAGGTGATTGCCGCAGCCCAAGCGGCTTCTCCTCAACCTACTTTTACCCCTGCTCCTGTTTCTAGCCCTTCTTT
>JANWWB010000157.1 GCA_025056515.1 Anaerolineales bacterium | reverse complement strand
TTTTTGGATGTAGTGACAATGCCAAGCGAAACAAGCTTAGCTACCTTGAGTTGATCAATTCACTCAATGCCAAAGCCGCTATTGCTCGGTTCTACGCAGACGAGGACTTTGATTTCTTTATTGAAGCTTGGTATCCCAATTACTATGACCGGACAGGCTTTGGCGCCTTCCTAGAGACGCTGGACCGCGACTATAGATTGTTGGTCAATTCAGAAGCTGATCAATATCTTGGATAAGCTCTGCACAGAACTGGTGAGTTGACGACAACACAGCTAACCCGACTATCGCGGCGGCCATCTTAGGATTGTGTCTCTTGACTTCACCGACGAGGCGCTCAATGATGTTGGTCGTGCGAAGGTACTTCCAGTGCTGTTTGGGGAAGCTGTAGAAAGTCAGGCAGGCTTCTAAATCACGTTTCAGGCATTGGATGGCGCTGGGATACTCCTTTGCCGGGCTGAGACGGATGCTGTCAGGGCTTCCATCACTGCGTCCATCCCCTTCGTACTGACACCACCGACAAACATCCGACAAATGGTTTCATCCAACTCTGCCATGCGACGCCGGTAGCGCTTGAAGAACTGCGTATGAAAACCGTTGCGAGTGCGAGGCACGGGTAAATCCTCAATCACTCCCTGGGTCGTCCCAAGATTGCGCAGATAGACGCCATTTCGATAATCCCGCCGCTCGGGTGTCCGTTGGTAAGGTGCTGCATTCCAAAACGCTTCAACTTCCTCTTCGAGGAGGACGACCCACGTGCACTGAATTGCGAGACGTAATCGTTCTTGGAGCACCTCCTGAAAAGTGACTTGACGGTTTGCATCAAACAAAGGTCTGATGATGTGCTCGGGGAGCCATGGTTTTCTTCTTGTTCGGTATGGTAATCTGCCAGGATACCGGCTCCTTACTTTTTACACAAGTTATACTACCATGAACATCCGCTCAACATGCGCTTTCACCCGAGGGCTTCGCCTTGCTGCGCTCGTCCGGCCGTAGGTGAAGCGCAATCCATTAGCCCTCTGTGTGTGGCTGCCGGGTTGAAACCGGAAAGCAGACTCGCGAGAATTAAGGAACAACAAAACGCAGGTGGTTTTCCTAGCCGCCTGCGTTTGTAACTGCCCGATGTCTAGAATAAAATCTCCGAGCTGATTAGGATGGTGGATAAAATCGCGTCTCGAGTCCCCAACAAGAAGTAGCGCGCCAAACGCAAAATCGATAAGAGTCGAACGCCTATCCGTGGCTTCTAGTCTCCCATGGTACCAAAGATCCAATCCCAAAGTGGCGAGCTGACGCCAAAGCGCGTGTTCGGATCCTTGTAGTGATGCGCCATGTGGTAGCGCTTGAGATACTTGGCATAACCACTACGCATTGGAAAATGGTGGGTGGCATAATGCGTTAGATCGTAAATAAGATAGCCAACCATGAAGCCCGCTGTCAAGGGAGCTACCCAGGTTGGAGCGCGGAGAAGCACAGCAAAAACGAGGTGAAACAGTCCATAGAAAACCAATGCCAGGGGGATGCTTACCGGAAGGGGCATCACCAAACGAGTCTTATCCTGTGGCTGGGCATGATGCACGCCATGGAACAAGAAGAAAATACGTTTTGCTCGCTCACTTTTGGCTTGGTAATGAAACAGGAAGCGATGCAAGGTGTACTCGGCCAGCGTCCAGAGGAACAAACCCAGAAAGAACGCCGCTAGAATCGTCCATAACGCTGCGACCTGCACTGCCCGATATAGGAGAAAGACCGCAATGGGCGTCCAGATGACCACGATGGTCACTGGGCTGATATGGGTAAAAAACTCTAAAAAGTCCGACCGAAAGAGTCGGATCGACTCAGGATTCTTACTTTTGTCAATCGGTAGATGCTCCATATTTTTTCCCTTGAGACGCAGAGTAATTTGATTCTACCAAAATCTGGGCGGCAAACTCAAGGACAACTTCCCGAACTTGGGGAAAGGCAGACGACTCGGCAAATACCAATTCGTGCGCAGCGCGGACTTCGAGTCTGCGCACCGGCCCTCGAAGCCGCTGTGCCAGCCGACACGTATCCTCAGGATGAACAGTCACATCCTCGCTACCCTGAATAATCAGCGTTGGGCAAGCCACTTTAGGGGCAGCATGCCATCCAGCCATCCCAATCTTGCGCAGTTCATCGAACATGCTAACTGGAACTTCAAAATCACGAATGGAAGCTATCGTCTGTGGGTCGGTTAAATCCACTTCAGGAAGGAAATCACGGATATGGTTCAACAGGCGCGGGTCGTCAAGTTCAGTCTTCATCAGGTGGAAGGGTTTGACGCGCGGGAAGAGGTGCTTCAAAACCGGCAAAAGCGCCCAAAGGACGCCGCGCCTCCGCCAATACGGCGCCAGCAAAATCAGTCCGTCCACCGGCAGGCACGCTGCAGCGGTCAGCGCCACCGCCCCACCCATCGAGTGACCGATGAGCAGCAGGGGCGCATGGTCGCGCCGCAGAGCCACCAAGGCCTCTATCACGGCCTCTCGCCACTCGGTCCAACGCCGCTGCGGCAGAGTTTCAATTTGCGCGCCAAAGCCGGGGAGGAGAATCCCTCGACAGGTCCAACCCCTAGCATACAAAGCCTCGGCTAACGGGCGCATCTCATAAGGCGTACCCGGATAGCCGTGCACCAGCAACGCCGCTGGGCGATCGCCGCTTCTCCCCAATGCTGTTTCAGAAATCAGCGTGAAATCCCGATGTTCGGGCGAGGTAAAGGGCGTGAAAGGAAGCATGGCCTGAAAATCGGGCAAGTCCCAAAGACTTGCCCGACCTAACAAAGTAGGGCGAGATCCTCTCTCGCCCTACCGGAGTTACTTATCCTCAGCAATCTGCTTGCCGGCGTGCTTGA
Source organism: Anaerolineales bacterium (assembly GCA_025056515.1). GTDB lineage: Bacteria > Chloroflexota > Anaerolineae > Anaerolineales > Villigracilaceae > UBA877. The sequence continues at coordinate 3,018 of JANWWB010000157.1, read as the reverse complement.
GGGCGGCATGAGCCGCTGCCAGACGAGCAATCGGAACGCGGAAAGGTGAGCAAGAAACGTAGTTGTTGCCGATGATGTGGCAGAACTCGATGGACTCAGGATCACCACCATGCTCACCACAGATGCCTACCTCCAGGTCAGGACGGGTCTGACGGCCTTCATTGATAGCAATTTGCATCAGACGACCGACACCCTCTCGGTCGAGGGTCTGGAAGGGATTCTTGGGCAAGATGCCCTGCTCGACGTAGAGGACAAGGAAGTTACGTTCAGCATCGTCGCGACTGTAACCGAAGGTCATCTGGGTTAGGTCGTTGGTACCAAAGGAGAAGAACTGCGCCAGCTTGGCGATTTCACCGGCCGTAATGGCAGCGCGTGGGATTTCAATCATGGTGCCGAACTTATACTCAAACTTGACACCCTTCTCTTCCATCACGGTCGAAGCAATGCGTTCTAGGCGCGGCTGAATCCATTCAAGCTCCTTGATAGTCCCGGTGAGCGGAATCATCACTTCGGGTTTGACGACAATACCGCGCAGAGCACAGTTGCAAGCAGCCTCAAAAATCGCGCGCACCTGCATCTCAACGATTTCAGGCATGTAGATGCTCAAGCGAACACCGCGCAGCCCCATCATCGGGTTAGATTCGTGCAGCGCTTTGATGGAAGCCAGCAGTTTTTCCTTCTCAGCCAGTTCCTGCGAATCGCCGCCCTTCACACGCAGCGTGATGACCTCCTCGAGGAGTTTCTCTTCGTCGGGCATGAATTCGTGCAGCGGCGGGTCGATCAGCCGGATGATGACCGGGTAGCCGTTCATGGCTTCGAACAGGCCTTCAAAGTCCGAACGCTGGGAGGGGAGCAATTCATCGAGGGCTTTCTTGCGCTCTTCAACCGTCTCAGCCAAAATCATGCGCTGAACGATGGGCAAGCGCTCCGGTTCAAAGAACATGTGCTCGGTGCGGCAAAGCCCGATTCCAACGGCCCCATACGAACGGGCACGACGAGCGTCCTTCGGATAGTCTGCGTTCGCCCATACCTGCAAGCCGCGGCTCTTTTCGCCGGTCGGCAGGGTACGGATGTCAGGACGGGCGGCAATTTCATCGGCCCACTGGAGGAGAGTCATCAGTTCGGTCTGCTCCTCCAAGCTGGGCGAGACGGTCGGGATCTTGCCTGCGTAAACTTTGCCGGTCGTGCCGTCCACCGAAATCCACTCGCCTTCTTGGATGACCTTCTCGCCGATGGTCATCTGGCGCTTTTCGAGATCAATCTTGATTTCGCTAGCTCCCACCACACAGGGGATGCCGAATTGGCGGGCGACGACCGCGGCGTGGGAGGTGGCGCCGCCCTCGCTGGTCAGCACACCCTTAGAGGCAATCATACCATGTACGTCATCGGGTTTGGTGAAGGGGCGCACCATAATAACTTGCTGTTTTTCTTCCTTGGCCATGCGCTCGGCAGTGTCGGCATCGAAATAAACTTGGCCAACAGCCGCACCCGGCGAGGCATTGACGCCTTTCGTCAGGTACGTACCGGTCTTTTCAGCCTCTTCGAGCGCCTTCTCATCGAACTGCGGGTGGAGAAGCGCATCGACATTTTCCGGAGTGACACGCAGGACAGCTTCTTCCTTGGTAATCAGGCCCTCGTTGGCCATATCCACGGCAATCTTGACCGCGGCCTTAGCAGTGCGCTTACCGTTGCGGGTCTGGAGCATCCATAACTTGCCGCGCTCGATGGTGAACTCGACATCCTGCATGTCCTTGTAGTGCTTTTCAAGTTTGTCGGCGATTTCCACAAATTGGCGATAGACATCTGGCATGGTTTCAGCCATGCGTTCAATAGGATCAGTATTGCGAATGCCGGCTACCACGTCCTCGCCCTGAGCGTTGAGCAGGTACTCGCCCATCATCTTCTTTTCGCCGGTCGAAGGGTTGCGGGTGAAGGCCACACCCGTGCCGGAGTCATCACCCATGTTACCGAAGACCATGGTCACAATGTTGACCGCCGTACCTAGGTCATCGGAAATGCCTGTTGCGCGGCGATAGTCGATGGCGCGCTTGCCCATCCAGGACTCAAAGACAGCCTTGGTGGCAAGTTCGAGTTGTTTGAAGACATCTTGCGGGAAATCTTCACCAACGCCCTTCTTGTAGGCCTCCTTGAAGACGTCCACGAGGGCTTTCCAGTCCTCAGCGGTCATTTCAGTATCGAGTTTATACCCCTTCTTGGCCTTGTACTCAGCCAAAGGATGCTCGAAGACCTCATCATCCAGGCCGAAGACAGTCGTGCCAAACATCTCGATGAGACGGCGGTAGGAATCCCAAGCAAAGCGTGGGTTGCCGGTCAGTTTGGCCATCCCCTCTACCACCTCATCGTTCATGCCGATATTCAGGATGGTGTTCATCATGCCCGGCATCGAGAATTTAGCGCCGGAGCGGCAGGAAACCAACAGAGGATTGTTCGGGTCGCCGAACTTCTTGCCGGTCTTTTGCTCGATCACCTTGAGCGCTTCCAGTTCTTGCTCCCACATACCAGGAGGGAACTGCCCCGTCTTCCGGTACTCATTGCAAGCTTCAGTGGTCACTGTGAAACCCGGCGGAACCGGCACACCAGCGCGAGTCATATCGGCCAGACCGGAACCCTTGCCGCCCAAGAGACCACGCACACCATCCCATGAGCCAGCATATTTTTCAGCTTCTTCCACTTCTTCGAACAGATAGACCCATTTCTTTGACATACTTCATCTCCTGTAGATCAGAGAGTTTAGAGCCAATATCGAGAACGTCCTTACGGCACACTAAGCGCATAGTTTACCACAATCACATATAAAATTCGGACATGAGTTCGGACACCAGAGTAGGAGGAGCCTCACGACCGGTATACTTATGCCTCAACATACTCTATCGGCAGGAGACTCCTTATGAAAAAGAGAACGTCTTTGCAGAAAAATGTATTTCGGGCAACCTTCTGTGCAAGAAGGGCGAGAAAGGGAGATGCTATGCCGGCGTGTTCATCCTGCTTTAGAGGGAA
>JANWWB010000093.1 GCA_025056515.1 Anaerolineales bacterium | reverse complement strand
CAATGCCGGTTACTTGACGAAAGAAGAAATTCTCACGCAGCTGCAGTTACACTTTACTGAACTGATCCGCCGTCTGTTCACTTGGGTGGAAGGTTCCTTTCACTTTGATAACAACGCACTCCCTCCGGAGGATCGAATTTCCGTCCGGATGGATTTGGAAAATTTGATTATTGAAGGGGTGCGTCAGTTACGTGAATGGGAACAATTGCAGGAGGAGATTCCAAGTTTGGATGTCGCTCTGAAGTTTGCCGACCGACCAGGTGTCAATCTTCGTAATATCAACTTGAGCGTAGAGGAATGGCGTGTCGTTTCATACGTCAACCCGCGCAATACACTCAAGCAGATTGCTGCGGCAATGAAGATGAATGATTTAGAGATTCGTCGTATCGTTTACGGCTTATTGCAGGCAGGTCTGGTTGAACTTTGCCGTCCGGAAGGCACGACTCCTATGCCGCAGGTGCGTGTCTTCCCCGTGGAAGATCGTGAAGAACAAAAATCGCTTGTCAATCGGCTCATTAATCGAATTCGTTCGCTATAACGAGGGACGAGGTTAGTACTCATGCAAACAGTCAAAATGGTTGTCACTGGCCCCTTCAATGCTGGTAAGACAGAATTCATCCGTTCTGTCAGTGAAATTGATGTTGTCTCTACGGAGCGCAAAATCACCACTGCCTCCGAACGGGCGATTAAAGAATCTACCACAGTGGCCATGGATTTTGGCCGCATCACGGTGGACGATGATTTGGTTTTGTATCTCTTTGGGACGCCCGGGCAAAGACGTTTTGATTTCATGTGGGAGATTCTTTCGGAGGGAATGTTGGGTTTTATTGTCATGGTGGATAGCACACGCCCAGAGACTTTTCGAGAAGCGCGCTCAATCCTGGAGACCTTTCGTGCTTATGCTCCTACCCCTTATGTGGTAGCGGCCAACAAACAAGATAAGAAGGATGCATGGGATCCTGAAGATATGCGTCATGTTTTGCGTTTGGACAGCAAAGTGAAACTCCTACCATGTGTGGCTACGGATCGTAATTCTGTCAAGTCAGTGCTCTTGGAACTTTTGTATAGCATTTTGGCCGAAATGGAACAAGGCGAGCGATAGACGATTTTTGGGGGTTAGTCACCCGTGTCTTCGATTACGACTGACCAGGGAATTGTACATTACGAAGTCTATGGTCGTGGCCGCCCGGTGATCCTTTTACATGGCTGGCTGGGTTCCTGGGGACTTTGGCAAGATACGATGACCTATCTTGGGGCTTTTTATCGTACGTATGCCTTGGATTTTTGGGGTTTCGGCGAATCTGGAAAAAAGCGCGATAGCTACGCTATTCAAGATTTTGTCAGTCTGGTAGACCAGTTCATGGAACGCCTAGGAATTGTTCGGGCTCCCCTGGTTGGTCACAGTATGGGAGGAACGGTCAGCTTATCGGTAGCGATTCAGTATCCTGAACGGGTGAGTAAAGTGGTTGTTATCGGTTCGCCGATTGTTGGTTCTTCCCTGGCCCTTCCCTTAAAGTTAGCCGGATATCGTTTGATTGCTGTCCTTCTTTTCAACATGATGGGCCTTTTCCGTTGGGGAGTGCGGCTTGCTTCTCCACTTATTTGTCGCGACCCACGCTTCCCTGATATGATGGATAAGGATCTCTCGCGCACCACACTCGAATCGTTCTTGCTGAGTATTGCTTCGCTGCGGCGTACGGATTTGCGTCCGATGCTCTCTCATGTGCAGATCCCCGTGATGGGGATGTATGGTGACCGTGATAATATTGTTCATCCTCTGCAGTGGCAACCTTTACTAGCAGGAATCCCTCACACCCGAGTGGAGCGTTTCCCGAAGGCCGGCCATTTCATTATGCTTGATGAACCGCCTCGCTTTATGCAAACCCTAAAGGACTTCTTGGATCGGGGCTCGACTTCTTATGGCACGTGAGTCGGAATTCTACTATCCCAATCGGATGGGACGAATAATCCTCCTAGCTTTGGAGGAAGTTCTTGGGCGCAATGGCGCAAACGCGGTTTTGAAGATTGCCAATCTTTCAAAATATATCCACAGTTATCCTCCTCATAATCAAGACTTGGCTATACCCTTTTCAGATCTTGCTGCGCTTCAAGTAGGACTAGAAACTGCCTATGGGCCTCGAACAGGACGGGGCATTGCGCTGCGTGTGGGACGCGCCTGTTTCAAATATGGCCTAAGAGAGTTTGGTGCCGACTTAGGTTTAACCGATTTGGCCTTCCGCTTGCTTCCTTTGCCGACCCGGATGGAACAGGGCGCTCGTGCACTTGCCTCGCTGTTTAACGACTTGACCGATCAACGTGTACGTGTGGAAATTGGCGATACAGAAATTTACTGGCACATCGAGCGTTGTCCGCTCTGTTGGGGAAGACACGTGGAAAGCCCAGCTTGTTCGCTGGCGGTTGGCTTGCTGCAAGAAGCACTGTATTGGGTAAGTTCGGGAAAGTACTTTAACGTGGAGGAAACAGCCTGTATTGGAAACGGCAGCCCCACTTGTACAATTGTGATTCACCGAACGATATTGGGATAAGCAATGAAGAAGATAATTCTACAGGCACCCCGCTATATTCCTCCTTTCAATGAAATGGCGCGCGACTTGCGCATTCAAAACAAGCCTCTTTGGTTACATCAAAAAGAGGTGCTTGCACCTTACGTGACCCAAGAAATTGAACTCGGCCCTGGCGAACGTTTGCCTATCCTGCGCGAGCCGATGATCGTATATCGAGACAATCTTTTCTTTGATGAATTTTACATTGCCGAGTTCATGAAGCAAGCACGTAAACGTGGGAGAGCTGTGCGCGCTGCTTTTTCGCTTAGTGACGCAGCGTTTCGAGAACATGCTTTGCCGCTCTCGGTTTCCTACACGGCGGCTGGGAATTTGTATTATGCAGACTTGTGGTACTATCCAAACGGACCGGAAGCCGATGTCGAACCGCTGGTGATTGATATGCAGGCGCGAGAAATCGGCTATTATCATGTTCCTACGTATATGGCGACGGAAAGTGGCGATTTGGTCTATCAGGTGCCTCTCCGGTCGCTGATTGCGATTGATTCTTGGGTGCACGTCTTTATTGCCGATATTGTTTTTGGTTTGTTTGCCCGAGGCGCTCGGTTTGAAGACCGGTTGAATAAAGATTTGTCCTTCAAATTACGTTTGCTTGCCAAGGCGATTTATGAAGGACGCCAATTGTTGGAATGCTCTGAACTGGTCAAAATCGGCAAAAATTGTGTCATTGACCCGACGGCGATTATCCATGGCCCAACAACGATTGGAGATAATGTGACCATTAATGCCGGGGCGGTCATTGAGAATTGCACCATCGGCAACAATGTCAACATCTCACAAGGTTGCCAGCTGATGTTATCCGTCGTCGGCGATGGAACATTTTTACCTTTCCGCGCTTCTCTCTTTATGACGACTGTGATGGAAAATAGCATGGTGGCGCAGAACACCTGCTTGCAGATGTGTGTGGTCGGACGTAATACGTTTATCGGTGCCGGTAACACTTTTACCGACTACAACTTGATTCCTTCGCCTATCAAGGCTCTCGATGGACATGATCGTCTGGCGGTTGCCAATCGTCCGGTGTTGGGTGGGTGTGTAGGTCATAATTGTCGTATCGGCTCGGGTATGATTATTTTCCCGGCGCGCACCATCGAGTCTGATGTGGTCTTGTTTGCTAGTAAGGAGCGCCGGGTGATTGACAAGGATGTCCGCTATGAAGATAGCGACCATCACAAGTTAAAAGATGCCTACAAACATCCTCGTCTTTATCCTCGCCGGGGTGAGACCGAACAGTTTACCTGGTAAGGAATCTGGGATTCGCAGCGCCTTCAAAACAAGGCTCCGTACTGCACTTTTGCGTCTTGATAAACCCCGACGCGCAAATCATCACCTTGTGCGCTTGGCGACAAACCTAACGATCGAGACACCTCTGAAATTGCAATTTCTTTCACGCACAAAAAGATCTATTGTAAAATAGAAACAATGCCTGCTACGTTGAACGTTCTTTTCTTGGCCGCAGAAGCCTCTCCGTTTGTTAAAGTTGGGGGATTGGCAGATGTAGCCGGCTCTCTTCCGCTGGCTCTGCGTAATTTGCCGCCCGAGGCAACGCGCGGTCTCGAATTAGATGTCCGGCTGATTTTACCTTTACATCGTTCGAATCGTGCCGATACGACCACGATGCTGCCGGTGGCAAGCGCCCTTGTCTATCGACGTGGCGGCAGTTTGATGGCCGATGTCTATCAAACTTCTCTGCGTGGCATGCCGGTTTATTTTTTGACAGGCGATCCTATTTCTAACGCCCCAACTGTTTACTCGAGTGATGCGGCGCTTGACCGGGAAAAATATGCTTTCTTTTCTTTGGCGATCTTGGAGGTCCTAAGAAAATTGGATTGGCAGCCAGATATTCTCCATGCCAACGATTGGCATACGGCTTTGGCCCTTTATGCCCTGCGCTCCCGCCGCGCCGATCCGGTTCTGGCGCGTATACGAACCGTTCTGACGTTACATAACTTGCCCTATATGGGTGGCGACAGCCGAGATATTTTGAGCGCTTATGGTCTGATGCCTTTGCAGGAGAAGCTCTTGCCCGATTGGGCACAGACCCAACCCTTGCCCCTGGGTTTGTGGGCAGCAGATGTGATTGTCCCTGTTTCGCCCACTTATGCCCGCGAAATTTTGACACCTGAATTTGGCCATGGCTTAGAAACCTATTTGCGCAGTCGTGCTGACACGATAACCGGTATTTTGAATGGAATTGATACCACCTGGTTTGACCCGGCAAGGGACGATGCCCTGCCTTATCCCTTCGATGTTGATCACCTGGAGGCGCGAGCACAAAACAAAGAGGTTTTGCAAAAAACTCTGGATTTGCCGATAGAGGCCGAGACTCCCGTGATCGGGATGGTCACTCGGATTGACCAACAGAAAGGGATTGACCTAGCTTTGCGTGCGCTGGCTCGCTTTGGTGAACGGCCTTGGCAGTTTGTCCTGCTCGGAACAGGTGACCCGTCACTTGAGAACAATGCACGCAATTTACAGACGATTTACCCTGACCGAGTGCGAATTGTTCTACGTTACGATGATGCCCTAGCGCGACTGATCTATGGGGGTGCAGATTGTTTTTTGATGCCTTCCCGCTATGAGCCATGCGGTTTGGCTCAGATGATAGCCATGCGATATGGCTGTATTCCGATTGTTCACGCGACCGGTGGTTTGAAGGATACCGTTCAAGAGGGAAAAACGGGTTTCCTCTTTCACGAATTGACACCTGAAGCGTTGCTCGAAGCATTAGAACGCGCCTTCAAAGCCTTTGCCAACCAAGAGAAATGGTGGCATCTTCAACGTAATGCAATGGCACAAGATTTTGGCTGGGAACGCTCGGCCCGCCAATATGCCTTACTCTATCGCTCGTTGGTTAACAAGAATTGAGTTGCTAGATGGGTTGGATGCTTGTTCTCCCTTTTTGTTTGGGATTGAGAGGTGAACGATGAAAGTGCGAGCGGTCATCTTGGCCGGTGGAGAAGGTAGTCGCCTTGGTGTACTGACTGCTAAACGTACCAAACCTGCTGTGCCCTTTGCCGGCAAGTATCGAATTATTGACTTTACGCTCTCGAATTGCGTCAATTCCAACATCTTTGATGTCATGGTCTTGGCGCAATACCGGCCTCAGTCGCTCATTGAACACATCGGCGCTGGCGCTCCCTGGGATCTCAACCGTGACTTCACTGGTGGCGTGCGCATTTTGACCCCGTATAAAGCCCGCTCTGATGCTGACTGGTACGAAGGTACAGCCGATGCTGTCCAACAGAACTTTACCTTCATCAAAACTGGCTCACCGGATTACATCTTGATCCTTTCCGGTGATCATATCTACGCTATGGATTATGCGCCGTTAATTGACTTTCACATCGCGAATCAAGCAGACTTGACCATCGTCTCGAAGCGGGTTCCTCTTTCTGAAGCCTCTCGCTTTGGCGTGCTGGAAGCCGACAAACGGTATCGCGTCAAGCGCTTTGTGGAAAAGCCACCCAATCCTTTTTCCGACCTTATCAACATGGGGGTCTATGTCTTCTCTCGCCAAGTTCTTGATCGCGCTTTGTGGGAAGACCACTATGACGAAACCTCCAGTCATGATTTTGGTAAAGATGTTATCCCGAAGCTGATTCGCTCCGGCGCACGAGTGTTTGCTTTTCCCTTTAGTGGATATTGGATGGATGTGGGCACACTCTTCTCGTATTGGCAGGCACACATGGATTTGCTTTCACCCGATCCGCCGCTCAAACTTTATGACCGCAGTTGGGTAATCCATACACGTACTGAAGAGCGCCCGCCGGTGCGCGTCCCTCAGACCGCTTGTATTTATGCGAGTATGATTTCGGATGGCTGTTACATTCAAGAAAATAGCCGCGTGGAAAGCAGTGTTCTCTCACCAGGTGTGATCGTCCGCCCTGGGGCGGTGATACGCGAGTCGATTATCATGACCGATGCAGTCATT
>JANWWB010000207.1 GCA_025056515.1 Anaerolineales bacterium | reverse complement strand
CTGGAAAGCGCGCTCTCCCTTTACCATCTCTCTTCCCTCCTGGATGCCATCTCGGCTTTTCGACTATGCTCCTACATGGCAAGTGGATGATATTTCCTGGCCTTATGCATTTGTCTTGAGCACCATAGCACTAGCAACCATCCTAACATCAGTCGCCCGCAACGAAAATCACCCTGCAATTTGGGCCGGATCCCTGGCTTTAACAGCTTTGGGGTTGTTAGCTGTTTCGGCAGGCGACCCCATCACCCTGTTGTTGATTTGGGCGGGTTTAGACTTGGTGGAATTGGCGCTCTTGCTCCGGAGCGGGACACGAAACGGCGGAATCAACCCTGCCATACACGCCTATGGTGCCCAAACAGCAGGTCTGGGAAGCATCATCATTGCCGTGGTGCTTCAGACCGCTCAAGGGCTTCCCCGCACGCTCACCCCTGAAGACAACCTGACCGGCTTGTTTCTACTCCTCGGTGCTAGCTTGCGTTTAGGTATTCTCCCCCTCCATCTCCCCTACCGAAGTGAGACATCCGTTCGGCGCGGTTTCGGAACAATCTTACGGTTGGTCTCGGCGGCCGCCAGTCTCTCTCTGCTCGGACGTCTCCCCAACAATCTACTTTCACATTCCTGGGCGCCTTTCCTTTCCATTTTGTTGTTCCTGCCAGCTTTGTACGGTGCTTGGATGTGGTTGCGCGCCTCGGATGAAATCCTAGGACGTCCCTTCTGGATCATCAGCCTTGCTTCCCTTGCTGCGCTTACAGCCTTACAAGGGAATCCGACCGGAAGCATTGGTTGGGGAATTGCCTTGCTAGGCAGTGGCACTGCGTTGTTCCTGTACTCTGCTCGCGCCCGAAGCATATTTTGGTTACCGGCCACAGGGGTCTGGGGGCTATCGGCTCTGCCCTTTTCCCCTACTGCCTCCGTCTGGTCCGAAGGACATGCATGGTCTTGGTTACTTTGGCCAATCTTTGTCATTAGCCAGGCTTTCCTCCTAGCCGGCTTTCTGCGTCATGCCCTACATCCCGGAGAAATGAGTTTTGAATCGCAACAGCAATGGAGCAAAATTCTCTACCCTGCCGGCTTGTTCTTCCCAGCTATGGTCATCCTGCTACTTGGTTTTTGGGGTTGGAAGGGGGCCAATTCAATCGGACATTGGCCATTGGGATTGACGGCGAGCATCCTAGGGATTGTCATTTGGCAAGCGTTTCGTGCCCGTCTTGCCAACTCTCAGCTCACGGCCAATCTCGCAGAGCTGAGATTGCCTCTGCATATCGTTTCTCAGGTCGGCGCATTCTTTCTGAAGTGGCTAGGACAACTTGCTCGGACGATAACTTTTCTCCTGGAAGGAGAAGGTGGTCAATTATGGGCTATTTTGGTTTTGGTGATTCTGCTCAGCCTGGTCTTTCAGGGAGGCTAAAACGATGTTCGTAACGGACTGGTTGGCATGGGCAACAGCTTTCGGCACCTCAGCAGGCATCTTAATCTCTCGCAACTGGCGGATCAACTTAATCCTGACTGCCTTGCAGTATGTAAGTGTGTTCTGGTTTCTTCAATCCCACTGGAGTTTATTGCAAGCCGCAGCCTTTCTAATTGCCGGTTGGATGAGTTGTGCCATTCTGGCCATAGCACACCAGGAAAGTGCGCCGGTCGAATCTTCTGCCTCGTCCTGGCCACAAGGACGGTTGTTTCGGTTGACCGTAACCGGTATCGTGCTGTTGGTCACACTGGTCGGAGCTACCAGGTTAAACACCTGGCTGACCTTGTCATTCCCGCTCCTATGGGGGAGCTTACTCCTCTTGGGAATAGGAATTCTGCTCTTGGGGCTGAGTTTACAACCTTTGCGTATCATCCTAGGGTTATTAACAACCCTTGCAGGCTTTGCTATCCTCTACGCCGCTGTTGAGAAATCTGTCCTGGTTATCAGCTTCCTCATCCTCATTAACCTCGGCCTGGCCTTGGCAGGCTCTTATTTCATTGAACAAACGTCTGAGACAAGGTACAAGGAAACGGCATGAGTGCGCCTTTTCTATGGATTTTGCTGCCGATCGGATGGAGTATCTTGCTGGCGCTTTTGCGCCATCAGAAGACGGTTGCCTTAGTCGGCAGTCTGTTTTGCCTGCTCTTGATGGGGATAGCCCTCGCTTTGCCCATTGATGTCATCCTGAGCCTGGGAGATTTGCAATTCAAGATTGCGCCGGATGTAACTGTGCTGGGACGTCGTCTGGTCTTGCCAGAGGAAAGTCGCCCGATATTGGTTTTCTTGTACGGCGCTTCGATGCTCTGGTACGCAGGGGCTGCTTCTGCCTTGCCTACGCGGCGTCTGATCCTCCTGGGAACGCCCGTCACAGCTCTCTTGGTCGCTGCGCTGGCCATTCAGCCATTTCTCTTCGCTTCGTTCTTTATTCAGATTGCCGCACTTATGTCTATCCCTATCTTGATGGCCCGAGGGGAAAAACCAGGCAAAGGACTGCTTCGCTTTCTCATCGCTCAAACGCTGGCAATGCCAGCTCTGCTCTTCGCCGGATGGACGATGAGTGGGGTAGAAGCTAACCCAGGCGATATTGCGCTAGTGATGCGGTCCATAGCTTTGCTCGGCATCGGCCTAGCCCTCCTCCTAGCCGTTTTCCCCTTTCATACTTGGATTCCCTTGCTGGCGGCAGAAACGCACCCGTACCTGGCCGGATGGCTGCTCTGGCTCTTCCCGACTGCTGCTCAATTTCTTACGCTTGGCTTTCTCGAACGATACGCTTGGTTGCGAGAGTCGAGTGAACTTATTGAGATGCTCAAAATTGTTGGACTGGTCATGATTGCTGCTCCAGGCTTCTTAGCCCTTTTTGAACGCAATCTAGCCCGCTTACTTGGATACGCGGTCATCTTCGAAACCGGTTTTGCCTTGCTCGCCTTCAGTTTGCAACCTGGGAAGCGAGATTTCTTCTTCCTGCTCCTCCCCCCGCGTGTCACAGCCCTGGTGTTGGGGGCCTATGCGCTCTCGGTTTTCTGGCGGCAAAACCCGGACTTGAATCTCAACACCTTAAGGGCAATTGGCAAAACCTTACCTTTCGCTGCCGCCTCAGTCGTCCTGACAATTTTTTCCATTGCTAGTCTGCCGCTGTTAGCGGCATTCCCATCCCATCAAGTCATCTGGTTGGAACTGGCTCGCCAATCTCTACAAGAGACAGGTTGGATTCTGCTCGGAAGTTTAGGGTTAAGCATTGCCGGACTCTCCACCCTCCATGTCTTTTTTAACGCCCCGGTCGAGACTCCTTGGCAAAGTCAAGAAACATTCGCCGATAAAGTCTTCTTGACCCTGGGTATGCTGCTGCTTTTTGTTCAAGGTCTCTTCCCCCAGTGGTTTGCTCTATGGTAATTCGTAGCCTGTTATCCAGGTTTACTCGTTGCATCCGACCGGGTCTATCGTCACTTTGGAGAATCCCTTGTTCTTCAACCGCTTGTAGAACTGGGCACATGCTATAATACGAATTCCCGCTCCACGATTTTTCGGAGGTTGCCACAATGGATTTTGACCAACTGGTAAAGCGTCTGGAATGGTTGGATGAAGAACGTCGCAAAGATAAATTGGCCCTAGCTGAGCTACAAGAGCAAGTGCAAAGCCTCGAAGCCGAAATCCGCGTTGCTCATTCCAAAATCAAAGAACTCTCCTCGTCTGTGACCAAAAACAGAATCCCACCCTCACGTCTAAGCAATCTCGAACAGACCATCCAGCAACAGCGCGCCGAGACGAGCCGACAAATCGAAACGATCGAGAACGCTTATAGATTGGCTTTGCAAGAGGCCGACAAGCGCTACCAGACGCAATTCCAAAACCTAGCGACAGCTCTGGAGGAAGTACGCAAATTCAAGGTCGACATATCGGACCTAAAACGCCAGATAACCATACAAGCTGCAGAAAACGAGCGCCAGAGCAAAAGCATCACCGAATGGGAAGAACGCCTTCACGCTCTGACCCAACCCGTTGAAGAAGTTGAACGCTCTTTGCATATCCTAGACGAAGCCCACAAGAAAGAAACGCGACGTCTTGCGGATTTACAGGGTGAGTTGACCGCTCTACGCAAGCGGATGGAGGAAACAAGAGACAAAGAAGGAATCTTTGAGGGCGCCATCCGCCGTCTCGAAACGCGCATCAACGAATTGCTTGCCAGCGAGGCCGAACGCCGTCAGGCGCAACTGACTTTCATCGAAGCACAATCTCGCGTCCAGGTCGAACGTGACCGCGCCTGGAAAGAATGGGAAGCGGCTCTCAAAAGCGGGCAAGAACAAATTGCTGCCCTGGAGCACGCCCTACAAGAATGGGAAATTGCGCAGCGTGCCGTCAAGCGCGCCCAAGAGACCTATGAAGATATGGCGCAAAAAATTGAGCGACGCATCAACGAAATCACGGAAATGCAGCGTCTGGCCGAGGACCGTTTCCGACAAGAATGGACAGCCTTCAAAGCCGACAATCAAAAACGGTGGACCTCGTACACCCTCACCCAAGATGAAATCCGCAAGGAAATAAGCGCTCAACTTGCCACTCTACAGCAAACAGTCGCCTCGTTGGAGGACCGAATTCAAGTTCAACAAGATATTCTGCAACAAACTCAAGAGGTCAACGAACGTTTACTTCAGAGCATGCTGGCACAAATCCATGAAGTGCTTTCTGCCTACGAACGAATCGCTAGCGTTAAGGCCTGACCCCCCCTCTCTTTTTCTTCCCAAGAGGAAGTATGTATGTCATTGGAACTGCCGGCCACGTTGACCATGGCAAATCCAGTCTGATTGCCGCTCTGACCGGGACGCATCCAGACCGCCTGAAAGAAGAACAAGAGCGGCAGATGACAATTGACCTGGGCTTTGGATGGCTCACCCTACCCGATGGTCAAGAAATCGGAATCGTTGATGTCCCGGGGCACCGTGATTTTATCGGCAATATGCTCGCCGGCGTCGGAGGCCTTGACGCCGTCCTACTGATTGTCGCCGCTGATGAAGGAGTCATGCCGCAAACGCGCGAACACCTGGCCATTCTCGACTTACTGCAAATCCCTGCCGGATTGATTGTCCTGACCAAAATTGATCTGATTGACGACCCTGCCTGGCTTGACTTGGTGGAAACTGACGTCCATGCCGCTGTGCGCGGGACATTTCTGGAACAAGCCGAGATCATACACGCCTCCTCGCGCACCGGTGTTGGCTTGGACAGACTCGTACAAAGTCTTAGTCGTCTCCTCCAAAACCGACCTCCCCGCCCCGACCTGGGACGTCCGCGCTTGCCGATTGACCGTGTCTTCTCTATGCCCGGCTTCGGGACAGTCGTCACCGGCACGCTGCTAGACGGGCAATTTGCCCTCGGTGAGGAAGTCGAGATCCTCCCCTCAGGTCTACGCGCTCGCATTCGCGGCCTGCAAACCCACCACAAAAAGCAAGAGATCGCCCGGCCCGGAAGTCGAACAGCCATTAACCTTTCCGGTATCGAAGTCGGTCAAATCCGACGCGGAGAGGTGGTCGTTCACCCGGGGCAATACCAAACAACCCGTCTCTTGGATGTCTACTTCCGTCACTTGCCGGAGTCTTCTAGCCCGTTGACTCATCATACTGAGGTCAAGCTCTTCGCAGGAAGTGAAGAAACGCTGGCCAACGTTCGCCTGTTGGGACGAGAAATACTTCCTCCAGGCACAGAAGGCTGGTTACAACTTGAACTTCGCCGGCCGATTGTGGCCGTGCGTGGCGACCACTACATCCTACGCCGCCCCTCGCCTGGGGAAACTCTCGGCGGTGGGATGATTGTAGACCCAAACCCGAAAAAACGCCACAAGCGCTTCGATGAAGCCGTTTTACGCTCTCTTGAAGCGCTACGGAGCGGCTCTCCGACCGAGGTGCTGTTCGAGACGATTCAAGCGCTTGGCCCGGTTGCTCTGCGCGATGCCTTATCGCGTTCCCGACTGGAGATCGCGCTCGCCGAATCTGCTCTACAGGAATTGATTGCCTCTGGTCAGGTCATCCTACTGGAAGAGATAGTCCTCTCTGCAGCGCGCTGGTCAACGCTACAAGAAACAGCCCGAGCGGCGCTGACAGCTTATCATCGTTCCTATCCCTTACGTCAAGGAATGCCTCGAGAGGAATTGAAAAGCAAGCTTGGGCTACCGACTCACGTTTTCAATCTGGTGCTTGCTGCATTCTTGCGCAAACAACTGCTGGTGGAACGACAAACCGCTCTCAGCAATCAACCGAAATGGTTAGCCTTGCCCGAACATCAGGTTCGTTTTTCGCCGGTTCAACAGAGCGCCATCGAAAGGTTATTGCAACGCTTTGCCGCCGCCCCGTATACTCCACCGACGGTCAAAGAATGTCAAGCGCTAGTCGGCGAGGAAGTCTTTTTGGCCTTGCTCGAGATGGGTGAACTTGTGCAAGTCTCGCCAGAGATCGTTTTTCGCCGCCACGATTACGAGAACATCACCCAGGAAATCCAATCTCTGATTCGCCAACGTGGACAGATCACCCTAGCCGAAGCACGTGATCACTTCGGCACCAGCCGGAAATATATGCAAGCATTCTTGGAACATCTAGATGCGCTCGGCCTGACCGTGCGTGTGGGTGAAGCAAGAAAGTTGAAAGAACCATGTGTGGACGTTTTGCCTTAAGTCTCGACTCGGCGGAATTACAATCTGCTTTTCCTCAATTTTCTTTTCCAACGCAGCTGAGGCCACGCTACAACATTGCGCCAGGGCAACCCATCCTGGTTTTGCCCAACGATGCAAGTCAGCGAGCTGACTTCTTCCTATGGGGCTTGGTCCCCTCCTGGGCCAAAGACCCCAAAATCGGAACGCGACTCATCAATGCTCGCGCCGAGACTCTCGCCGAAAAACCCGCCTTTCGCAGCGCCTTTCGCTACCGCCGATGTCTAATTTTTGCGAATGGATTCTACGAATGGAAAAATCAAGCAGAGAGTGGGAAGAAAATCCCTTATTTCATCCGCCTGAAATCCGGCGAGCCTTTTGCCTTTGCCGGATTGTGGGAAATCTGGCTAGGGGCAGATGGATCGGAAATCCGCAGCGCGGCCATCATTACGACCGAAGCAAATGAGGTTGTGCGACCGATTCACGAGCGGATGCCGGTCATTCTACCTCGCAACCGATATGCACAATGGCTTGCTCCTTCGCTACAGTCTCCTCTTGATTTGCGCCGAATGCTCCACCCTTACCCGGCACAAGAGATGGAAGCCTACCCCGTCTCTTCGCGTGTCAACCATCCATCTTACGATCAAGCGGATTGTCTGCTCCAGGCCTGATCTCCCTGGTCAGAATACAACTCACCCCATCCATGTCCTCCTTCTTTGCCCGCCATTTTCCTGCTCTGACTTCTCGTAACTTCCTGATTTTTTGGGTTGGTCAATTCATTTCGCTGATTGGAAGCTGGATGCAAAGCACCACTCTGCCTTACCTGGCCTACCGTTTGAGTGGACGTCCTTTCGACCTAGGATTAATCGGATTTTCGACCACCTTACCGACCTTAGTCCTCGCCTTGCCGGGGGGAGTTCTGGTTGAACGGCTTGAAAAGCGAAAGATCGTCATTGTTTTACAAACGGTCATGATGTTCCAGGCCTTCGGATTGGCAGCACTTACCTTCGGAGGCCTGATTCAAATCTGGCATCTCGTTGTCTTGAGCTTCCTCCTAGGATGTGCGACAGCAGTTGAAATCACTGCACGCCAATCCATGCTGGTAGAAATGGTTGGCAAACAAGCCTTACCAAACGCGATTGCCCTTCAAGCCATGATTTTCAACCTGGCACGCGTTCTAGGACCCTCTCTGACTGCGGCAGTGCTTTTGCTGGTCGAGCATGGCGGCGAGGGCTGGGCCTTCTTCCTAAACGGCGTTAGTTTTCTGTTTGTCATCGTCGGTCTGATGTTTGTCCGAACCCCCTACCAAGCCGAACGCCTGCCCCATCAGAACAACAGAATGGGAGCCGAATTTCGCGAAGGTTTGCGCTATATCTCTGGGAATGCCTTAGTGACGGCTATCTTACTCCTCGCTGCTCTAATCGGGTTCTTTGGCTTTCCTTTCGTACAACAAATCCCGGCCTTAGCACGTGACGTACTTTCCGTCCCCAACGATACAGAAGCTCTCATCAAAGCACGCACCAGCCTGCTCTACTTGGCGCAAGGGTGCGGAGCGCTGGCTGCTGCTTTGTTTCTCTCTGTCTTCAGTCAGATGCGTCGGAAAGGTCTGTTCCTGACAGCTGGACAATTTTTGTTTGCGGCCGGACTTGTTTTGATTTCATTTACCCGCACGTTAGCAGCTGCCATCCCCCTGATTATCATCCTCGGTTGGGGATTGGTTTCACAGATGGCCACCATGAACACCCTGATACAGGTCGAAGTCCCCGACCGATTGCGAGGCCGCGTCTTTAGCGTCTATCTTTGGGCTGTGCAAGGCGTTGCCCCGTTGGGGAGCCTGTTTATCGGCGGCTTGGCGCAGCTGCAAGGCGTCCCGCGTGCCGCTTTGGTTGCGGGTGGAATTTGCCTGCTTGCCGCCAGTCTGATTCATGCCCGATACCCAATCTTGCGCCAAAAGACCGTTTAGGCTATGCAAGGCTTGCAAAAGGAATTTGTCCTAGCCAGATCGCTGCCTAATCCGCGCCTAAGGGCTGGCTTGACGGTCATGTTTGGGCATGTTATCATGAACCCCGATGAACGCTTTGCCATCTCAAAACATTCCCGTCCCACAGCCTGAGAACAAGCCAAGGGGTAATTCTGCTGGTAGCTGGTTTCGAAGCTTCATCCACTTTGGTCTAGGCGAAGTATTCTTGCGGTTTGGGATAAATCTCGTAACAGTGCTTGTCGTCATCGCAATTGCAGCCCTGATGCAAAGCTTCTACTCCCGTAGCGCACATGCCGAGATTGAGATTGCTGCTCCTGAAGAGGAAACCGCTGCGCTTCCAACCTCGCTGGCTGCTCCCCTGGAGCTTCCCTCAACCTCTCGAGAAGGCATCACCCGCCTGGCCGACCCCTCCACCATTATCCCTAGCCGCCCACGCATCGACGTCATCACATACACCGTCCAACCGGGAGATACGATTTTCGGCATCGCCGAGAAATTTGGACTGAAGCCAAGCACGATTCTGTTTGGGAATTACGAAGTATTACGAGATAACCCCCATAGTCTACGTCCCGGCCAAGAACTCCGCATCCTGCCTGTGGATGGGACCTACTACCAATGGGTAGGTGGAGGCGCCGAAACTCTGACTGGCGTGGCGGCTTACTTTGGCGTAACACCGGAAGATATTATCAACTACCCAGGCAATCATCTCGATCCTGACAAGATCGGCTCCTACGATAATCCGAATATCCCTCCGGGCACCTGGTTGATTATCCCGGGCGGGAAGCGCGAATTTACCTCATGGACTGCCCCGATGGTGATTATTAATGAGCCGGCCTCTACTCGTGTTTGGGGTCCGGGTGCTTGTGGAGTCATCAATCGTGTCCAGGTTGGGTACGGCACTTTTGTCTGGCCAGCGCCTAAGCATTGGCTTTCTGGCACGCCGTATCTACCGGAAATCCGTCATCCGGCCATTGATATTGCCGGAGCGCTCGGAGATGCGGTCTTTGCCGCCGACGCAGGGACGGTTGTCTATGCCGGCTGGAATGACTGGGGATACGGCAATCTGATTGTGCTCGACCACGGCAACGGATGGCAGTCGCTGTATGCCCACCTGGCCCAGGTGAATGTTGTCTGCGGTCAGAATGTGGGACAAGGAGAAATTATCGGATTGATTGGCAGCACCGGTAATTCGACCGGACCGCACCTGCACTTTGAGCTTATGCATCGGCAGTACGGCAAAGTCAACCCGCTCAACTTCCTACCGCCGCCTTAAAACTTGTCAAAGAACCCAACCTGGGCTATAATCCCTTCACTCCAAGGGCGCGTAGCTCAGTTGGTCA
>JANWWB010000070.1 GCA_025056515.1 Anaerolineales bacterium | reverse complement strand
TTTTTGGCCTCGTATTCCTCGGAATACTATGGCTTCATGTGCGGCGCCAGACGACGGATGCGTTTGATAATTCCGCGTCCTTTGACCGGAATCATCTCGGCAAACAGGGCCTTCACCCGTCGCGACGATTTGCGACGCAGGTGCGCCTTCCCGCCTTTGGTGCGCATAATTTTCCCCGACCCCGTGATGCCAAAGCGCTTGGCTGTGGCTTTGTGGGTCTTGAGTTTGAATTTTCCTTCTCTTGGCTTGCGCGGCACAGCTATTACTCCTTTGACACAAGATTTCGCGGGAGGTTACTCCCGCGTGGATTCACTTTGTTCGAGACTGGGTTCAGCGCTTACCTTGTGGGCCTCTTTGGGCTTTTTCTTGCCTCGGGCAGGAGCCAAGACCATGGACATGCCTCGGCCTTCAATCGCGGGTGGTTGTTCAATGACACTGATGTCTGACAGAATTTGGGCAATTTCTTTCAAGTCTTCTAAGGCAAGTTCAGGATAGCTAATTTCGCGACCTCGAAAACGAATGGTGACGCGCACTTTCATGTTATGTTCTAGCCAACGGCGAGCGTCGTCCACTTTAAAATCACGGTGGTGGTCAGTGGTTTTGGGGCGCAAACGAATCTCTTTGACCTCGATTTTTGTTTGCGCTTTACGTGCCTCACGCTCTTTCTTTTCCCGCTCGTACAGGAATTTGCCGAAGTCCATAATTCGACAGACTGGTGGATTAGAGTTCGGCGCCACTTCCACCAAGTCTAACTCTGCCTCACGGGCCATGCGTAGAGCTTCTCGAATCGGTACGATGCCGACATTCTCGCCGTTTGCGGCAATCAGCCGCACTTCGGCAACCCGGATGTTTTCATTGACTCGAAATTCGTTAGCGCTGATACGTCACTCCTTGAATAAAAGGGATAAGCTCCGGCTGTATGCCGGTTTAAGCGGGCTGATAATACCATACACTCGCAAGAATCGTCAATAAAAAAGCCGGGCTTCGGTCGTGCGTTAGGACAAATGTCCTCGCTAATAGAAGGAATTCAAGAGTTGCTTGACGTCAGATGTTCGTTCAGCGCAGAGGAGGTCAGATTTGCCATTTCTGAGCAGACATTGCCGTCATTGCTTGGCTGCTGCAGCCAATCTCCGAACTTGGATTCCGAACTTAGCTTATGACCCCTGCCTCCGCGGTCACTTGCCTGTTATGATGACCGAAAACTGCTCTGTCTTCAGTCTGTTAAGCCCATGCCACACCTTTTGATATAATTTTCCCGATGGAAACGCTTGTCCAACAGGCCAGACAACTCTTTAACATTCATCTTACCGGCCGGCAAGTGACGGCTCTTTTGACCTATGAGCGAGAACTCATAGCTTGGAACGAAAAGTTCAACCTGACAGCTATTCGCCAGCCAGAAGAGATTCGCCTCAAGCACTTTTTGGATTCGTTTTCTTGCGTCTTAGCCTGGCGAGAGCGTCCTCCGACCTCTCTGGTAGATGTGGGGACAGGGGCAGGATTCCCTGGTTTGCCGCTTAAGATTCTGTATCCTTCGATGCGCCTAACGTTAATCGAATCAATCGGCAAAAAGGCTAATTTCTGCCGTCATCTTGTTGATGTCTTGAAACTGGAAAATGTGGAAGTCATCCACGCTCGCGCAGAGGAAGTGGGACAAGATCTACGACATCGTGAAATGTATGAGTGGGCGGTGGCACGAGCGGTCGCCAACTTGCCGGTGCTGGTGGAATATCTCTTGCCGTTGGTGCGGGTGGGAGGGGTGATGCTTTCGCAGAAAGGAGCTTCCGGGCCGGAGGAAGCGCATCGCGCGGAACGTGCTATCAGAATTCTAGGGGGCAATTTGCGTAAGCTGATTCCGGTCACCTTGCCGGGAATCGCGGAAGACCGCTATCTGATTCTGGTGGATAAGATTGCGGCGACCCCGAAGATGTATCCTCGTCGCCCTGGTGAGCCGGCAAAAAAGCCCTTGTAAAGCGGCAGGAACGGTTTGTTAAGTCGCCTACAGGCTAAAGCGAATGTGGAGGATATCTCCGTCTTTGACAATATACTCTTTGCCTTCCAAACGTAATTTGCCTTTTGCTTTGGCTTCTGCCATGCTGCCTGACTCAATCAAATCCTGATAGGCTATCACCTCGGCACGCACAAAGCCTTTTTGCAGGTCAGTATGAATCGTCCCAGCGGCTTCTAAGGCAGTTGCCCCGCGCCGCACCGTCCAAGCGCGCACTTCGTCTTCACCAACGGTGAAGAAAGATTGCCGGTTGAGTAAATCATACGAGAGCTTAATCATCCGATTAAGCGATAACTCGCGGATGCCATATTCGTGCATAAAGAGCGCAGCGTCTTCTGGGGAAAGTTGTGCCAATTCCATTTCTAGCTTTCCTTGTATGGATACAGTTGGCGCTTCGCTTTGGACCTGAGGCGCAGCCTGTCCCTCACCTAAGTTGAGCAACACCAGCAACGGTTTGCGCGTGAGCAACCCAAAACCAGAGAGAAATTTTTCCTCGTCAGGAGCAATTTGCAGAGCGCGAAGCGGTTTTTCTGTTACCAGTGTCTCGTGCAAACGGGTGAAAAGCGCTGTCTGACGCTCGTTGAGCGCTTTATCCCCCCCACCTTTTCGACGCTCTTCGGCCAGTCGTTCCAGTTTTCGCTCGACAGCAATCAGGTCGTTGAGTAGGAGTTCGGCGTTCATGGCATTGATATCGCGTTGAGGGTCCACACTCCCAAACGGATGCGGCACGTTTTCATCTGGGAAGCAGCGCACAACGTGAATCAGGCCATCCATTTGGGTTAATTGATTGAGCAATGGACCGGCGATGCCAGCTTTGGCGGCGCCGCTTTCGAGGCCGGCGATGTCGGCGTAGGTGATTTTGGCATAAATGGTTTTGCGCGGCTTGAACATCGCTGAGAGAGTATCCACGCGTGGGTCCGGTAC
>JANWWB010000417.1 GCA_025056515.1 Anaerolineales bacterium | reverse complement strand
TCTTGTTCGAAACCAAGGCACATCGCGGAAAAGTAAAGCAGCCGGTGAAACCATATGGGTCAATGGAAAGCTACCTGAAAAGGATTTTATCTCGCAAGCGCTTCAAAATTCGCGTTGGTTACGAGAAGCAATACGGGAACTCCTTGGTTGGAGGCCCTGGATAACCACAATCCTTCTATCATTTACAGATGCGTTTGTATCACCTACCAAGCCAATCAAGGGTGTTTACGTGGTCAATAAAAAAATACCCGCTGCCGTTGCTACATCAGACAAGTATGCCACATGATCAACGCATCCAAGTTTGGGCAAGCCGAGACAAAATTGTAAGCGCCCTCTTAGGGGATACATAATGGGTGGAGGGTTGATCGTTCGACTGGCGATAATATGCCTGATGGTAAGAACGCCGACTGCTGCACCGACGCAGGAAATCGGACGAGGCCGTGCTTATCGTTACGCCTTCTCAAATACCCTACGATATAGGTCCGATTCAAGCAAGTTCTCAGGGTCGCAGCGTTTTTTCAGACGCCGGAACTGTGCCAGAGTCTCCTCACCTAGGAAGGCGCGAGCGGTTTCAGGATGAGTTTCACTATTTTTGGCGAAATAGAAACGCCCGCCGGCCTGCAACACGATTCGGTCAAACTCTTGCAAAAGCGCCGCCAAGCGAGAACGGTTGGTGGCCGTCACTTTGAAGTCCAAGGCCAAGGAAAAACCATCCACGGAATGTGAGAGAAGGAAGCCATCAGGACGGTGGCGCTTGGTCACACCGAGGTAGGAAGGCAAGCCGCGACGCTGGGAAAGAGTTAACATCTCGCGCCAGGCATCAGCAGCAGTCTGTTTGGGCAAGAAAGACTGGTATTGAATGAGTCCACCTCGCCCATAAGCCAATTCCCAATTTGGGACATAATCGAGCAGAAAATGGAAAGCGGCATGGGACTGACGATAACACTTATCACCTTTGCCGAGCAAGTACTTGACCGTATTCACCGCCCAAACGCCAGGGTTGTTCAGGAAAGGGGCCATGAAATCATGCAACAATGATTTCGGCACAAGGCCGAAAAACCGATTCGGCAGAGTCTGGTACTCCACGCGCAGGGTTTGGGAGGGATTGGGGTCTTCGCCTTCGTGGAGGTAATCAGCAGTGTGGAGTTGCCCTCGACCTAGCCAACGACCACCGGCCGTTGCATCCAGCCAGCCAACGGTATAATCGTGTTCAGGAGCATTGGCCTCGATTTCAGCCAGATGAGTTGCTAGGTCTGGGACGCCCCAGGCGCGCACATTGAGCAAACCCGAATAGACGCGTTTCATCTGCAACGTGATGGAGGTAAAGACACCCAGCAGGCCAAAGCCGCCAATCATGGCGCGGAACAGGTCGCCATTGTGTTTGGACGAGCAGGTCACCAATTCGCCGGTCGGTAACAGAGCCGTGAACTCCACCACATGCTCGCCGATAACTCCCATACGATAGTTGTTTTTGCCATGAATATTGGCGGCCAAGCAACCGCCCAAGGTGGTGGTCATTGTACCGGAAACGACCGGAGGCCACCAACCATCAGGCAAGACGGCCTGCCATAACTGGCAAAGAGTTAGGCCGGGTTCGACCGTGATACGACCCGAAACCGGGTCCCAGGCCAAAATGCGATTCATCTGCTGAAAGTCCAGGACGATACCACCGCCGTTCAGCGCAGCGTCATTGTAACTGCGCCCTGCACCACGAGCGGTCACGCTTAAGCCGGATTGGCGCGCCAATTCAAAGACTTCGGCGATTTCTTCCACTTTACGCGGATGAAAAAGATAAGCCGGCGCAGCCAAAGAATGACCGAAATTGTCGAGAAGACGAAAGCGTTCCAAAAGGGAGGGTTTCATCAGAAGTTCAGCCTTCGGAAAATGAAAGAGGGAATATGCCGGACGATGAGCATAATAAGCGCCCAAAACCAGGGGGTATAGAGCGTTTGCTTACGACGACGGATTGCGCGAGCAATATCGGCAGCGACCTTCTCCGGCGAAGCGACCAGAAAGAGGCCTTTCTGTCCGGCGGTCATCTCGGTCGCCACATAGCCGGGCTTGACGGTCAGGACATGGATCCCCTGGCGAGTCAGACGGTTGCGCAGTGCCTCCAAGTAGCAGGTGAGAGCGGCTTTTGAGGCATTGTAGGCCGGGTTCTTGACCCGTCCACGGTCGCCGGCAACCGAGGAGATGCCAACAATGATTCCGTACCCCTGTCCTTGGAAGAGCATGGCGGCCGGGTCGAGCCAGGCCAGGGCGCCGAGGTAATTCACTTCTGTCATGCGCCGATCGGTCTCAAAATCGTAATGATAAAAGCCG
>JANWWB010000414.1 GCA_025056515.1 Anaerolineales bacterium | reverse complement strand
GGTGATAAAAACGACAACTTCAATATCTGGTGCCAAACGTTGATTGGCTAACGCCATGCGGAACTCGAACTCGAAGTCCGAAAACACACGCAAGCCGCGAACAATGACCGTTGCGCCGATTTGGCGAGCAAAATTGACCGTCAGACCGTTATAGCCCATCACTCTAATTTTTGGTTCATCCCGAAATACCTGACTGACTAACTCGATTCGTTCTTCCGGGGAAAACATCAGGCTTTTGAGAGGTCGGTCATACACGCCTATCACCAGTTCATCGAACAAGCGAGCAGCGCGATGAGCAATATCAATGTGTCCATAGTGAATAGGATCAAAAGTGCCGGGAAAAAGAGCTTTGGTCATAAGAGAAACGTCCTTCTAAAAAATTAGCTAATATCGCCGCGCCCGCCTCTCCAGAAGCGAGCCAAAGCCTCGGCGAGTAGACGATTTTCAGGCGCCTGAAGCTCGGGGTCACGCTCAAAAAGCGTTATCGCCTGACGACGCGCTGTTTCGATCAGAGCCGTATCGCTCAAGGAGGCCATTTTCAAGCTGGAGACAAAACCGGCTTGCCGGATTCCAAGAAACTCGCCCGGACCGCGTTGTTGAAGGTCGCGCTCGGCCAGCACAAAGCCATCGTTTGTCTCAACCATCGCTTGCAGACGCTCATTTTCGGTGACATCTTCGCGTTCGGGAATGAGCAAGCAGAAGGATTGCGCCGCACCTCGACCGACGCGTCCTCGCAATTGATGCAATTGCGCCAAACCAAATCGATTGGCACCTTCGATGAGCATGACAGTGGCATTTGGGACATCTACGCCCACCTCAACCACAGTGGTGGAAACCAGAATATCGAACTCCCGATCGCGAAAGGCGCGCATGACCTCTTCTTTGTCGGCTGGTCGCATGCGACCATGCAACAAGCCGATCCGCAGATCAGGGAAGACCTCCTGTTGCAGGCGTTCATGCTCTTGCGTAGCCGCCAACAGGTCGCTATGTTCGCTTTCCTCGATGAGAGGATATACGATATAGGCTTGATGTCCGGCACGGACTTGGCTTCGGATAAGGCTGTAAGCGCGCTCGCGTTCTTGCGGACGTAAGAGGTATGTTGGGATAGGTTGCCGCCCAGGGGGCAGTTCGTCTAAGATGGTCAAGTCAAGGTCGCCGTAGAGAGTGAGCGCCAGTGAGCGCGGAATGGGCGTAGCAGTCATGACCAAACAATGCGGATGCGCTCCTTTGGCGCGCAAAGCCGCACGCTGTTCGACCCCAAAGCGGTGTTGTTCATCCACCACGATAAACTGTAAATCAGCAAAGACAACCGGTTCCTCAAGCAGTGCATGGGTACCGAGGACTATCTTGATGTCGCCGCTCTCAAGGCCGGCGCGAATCTCCTCCTTTTCCTGCTCCGGTGTATCGCCGACCAAAAGACGAACCTGCTCTGGCAGGAGAGGTCCTCGTTCCCCGGTCAGCAGGTTAAGGAAGGTGCGATAATGTTGTTCTGCCAAGATGGAAGTAGGCGCCATCACAGCCGATTGGGCGCCATGATGAGCAACCAAGGCGGCCACCAGCGCCGCCACAATCGTCTTACCCGAACCGACATCCCCCTGCAATAGGCGATTCATCGGTTTGCCCGAGCGTAAATCCTGCAGAATAGCATCCAAAGCGCGCTGCTGCGCTCCGGTCAACGCAAAGGGGAGCGCTTCTAAGCGGGCAGCCAACCAGCTTGGCTCGGCCTCGAACACTCGGCCAGGGGCATCCTGCCATTGGCGACGCTGACGCAGAACACCAACTTGCAACAAGAAAATTTCGTCAAAAGCCAAGCGTTGACGCGCTTGCCGAATCTGCTCTTGGGTCTCGGGCCAGTGAATCTGGAGCAAAGCCGTCCCCAGGTCAACCACCCCGGCTGCCTGACGAATCTCTTCGGGCAAGTGGTCGGTCAGTTTGGGCGCCCAATAGGTCACCACCTGGTGCATCAATCGCCGCATCCACTTTTGCGTCACATTTTGCGTTAGCGGATAGACAGGCACAATCCGGTTGGTGACCAGGTTTTCCATTTCAATCGGCTCCCATTCGGGCGAGTTCATCACTAACCGCCCCAAGTATTGCTCTATTTTGCCGGAAACGGCAATCGCATCGCCCGATTTGATTCGGTTGATCAGCCAGGGCTGGTTGAAGAAGGTCAGTCGCAAACCTCCCGTACCATCCTGGATAACCACCTCGAAGATGTGTGTCTTGCCATCGCGGGTTTTACGCGCTTCGGTGAAACTGACCGTACCGATGACGGTGACCTGTTCCCCAAAACGCAACTCTCGGATGGGCTTGAGGGTGGTATAGTCTTCATAGCGGCGTGGGAAGTGATAGAGCATATCGCCTAGGGTACGCAGACCTAAGCGGGCTAACATGGCCGCATTTTTAGGACCAACACCGGAAAGGACGGTGAGCGAGGCGTTGAGCGCAATCGGACGTTTGGTGACCGAATCCTTGCCTTTCGAGAAGGCCGGGGAGGACACAGCCGGAGCCGAGGGCTTGACTGCCGTTTCGTCACCGCTCTCCTCCGACGGAGAGACCGGGGCGACGGTTGTCTCAACCAATGCTTTAGAAGGACGAGTTTTCTTGGCTGTTTCAGCTACCGCTTCAGGCACAGCCTGCTGAATTCGCTTCCAGAGAGCTTTGAGTGCTTCTGCGCGCGTCTCTGGCGTCTGGCTTGCGTAGTCTTTCAAGGTCTGCGCCACATCTTGAATGATTTCTTCCGGTAACCCGTCCTGACGCGCTTCCCCTTCCCAAAAGTTCAGAATATTCGCCAAGCCGCCAATGACCGCTTTGTCGGCATACCGATTGCTGTGTTCAAGACGGAAGAATTTACGCAGTTTCTCAAGCGAAGGTTGCATGGAGGGTATTTTATCACGATGTCAAAAAGGATTTCCGAAAGCGGAAAATTGCCTCATTAGTTTCTGGAGGGAAACAACTGTAATAAACTTCAGAGACTTTCTTCCGGTGGACCTCACCCTGTCGCCCGGAGGGCAATCGGCGGGATAACGGTACAAAGTATGCTCAAAAAGACTGAAGGTGGGGTTGACCATCCTCAGACGGCTTCGGACGAATCGCCCAGACATCCCTCTCCAGCGGACGGACCAAAACCCTTGAGCCTGCAGCGGGGTTCCCCTGACGCTTGGAAGTCCGAAAGCTTAGGAAAAGGGACGCGAGCGGGAGCACTCCTCCGTTTTGGGCATGCAGGCTGCCCTTGCTGGACAGCCTGCGGCACTGACTAAGAACAGGATTGTCTTGAAGATTCCCTCCTCATGGAATGTGCCAACTTAGGCATACAAAGACCACAGTCCCTGCTTCTGTTCCTAGTTTTTTTGCTATGTGTGATTCATCCCCGAAAATGATTGCTCACCTCAAAGCCCCGCTTTGCGGCGAATCTCCTTTCGCGCAAGCGCACAACCGGTTAGCCGATCGTTTCTCCGTATAACTGACGATGGACGGCGCTCAGAGCGCGCACCTGTTCAGCAGCGTGATAGGACGAGCGCACCAGAGGCGCTGCCTCCACCCACTTGAAACCGATCTCGCGCCCATACTCTCGAATCTCGCGAAATTCCTCCGGCGTGTAGTAACGGGCAATCGGCAGATGTTTGCGGCTTGGCTGCAAGTATTGTCCAACCGTGAGGATGTCCACACCCCATGAACGCAGGTCGCGCATTACAGCTTTTACCTCGTCCATCGTCTCGCCCAATCCCACCATCAGCCCGGATTTAGTCAGAACGGCTGGGTCTATCTTCTTGGCCGCCGAGAGAATCGTAGCGCTCCACTCGTAACGGTCCTGGGGCTGTACAAGCTTAAACAAGCGGGGCACAGTTTCAACATTATGATTGAGAATCTCTGGTCGAGCATCCATGACGATTTTGAGCGCTTCAAGTGAGCCCTTAAAATCAGGTATTAGGACTTCAACCGAACAACCTGGTAACACTTCCCGAATGCGGCGGATGACCATGGCAAAAATCGGCGCACCGCCGTCCCGCCGCTCATCACGGTTGACCGAGGTAATCACTGCATGTTTCAGGTTCATAGCCTTGACAGCTTGGGCGACTCGCTCCGGCTCCATCCAATCGAGCGCCTGTGGACGACCATGCTTAATATCGCAAAAACCGCAAGAACGCGTACAGACATCCCCTAACATCAAAAAGGTCGCCGTGCCAGCGCCCCAACACTCTCCTAAATTCGGGCACATCGCTTCCTCACAAACAGTATGAAGCGATTGAGAACGCATCAACGCATACAGACGCTCATAGTTCTGACCACCCGGTGCACGCACTTTGATCCATTCGGGTCGGCGTAATGGTTGAGTATTGATGACTTGGGGATCAACCCGGTCACGACTGGGAACAACAGCCATTGAATCACTCCTGTTGAGGTTCTAAAAGATTCTCTTGCACTTTCTTGACCTGTAAACGCAATCCGTGTACAGCTACCACTTCCACCCGTTCTCCT
>JANWWB010000191.1 GCA_025056515.1 Anaerolineales bacterium | reverse complement strand
TGCTGCTTTCCGAGAGGCTGTTTTGCGGATGCCGGGCTATCAGATTGAGCAGATGGGTCAATTGATTGCGGAGGTTTAAGATGTCGTTTGCTCTAGTGATTGATGATAATCAGCAAACCGCTCGTGCTTTGGTGGAAATGCTGACCTTGTTGGGCGTGGCTGGACGGACCGCGTTTAGCCCAACAGCAGCTTTGCAAATTGTCAGCCACGATACTCCTGAAGTGATTTTTCTCGATGTTCACATGCCAGGTGTGGATGGTTTTGAGGTTTTGTCGTATTTGCGCCGTGAGCCGCGCTTGGAACATACGCCCGTTTTTGTCATCACGTCCGATGACCAACCCGAAATGGCGCTTCGGGCGCGTCAACTCGGCGCACGCGGCATCCTTCTTAAGCCGATTTCGCTCGACATGCTTGAAAATGCTTTGCGCGAGATTGGACGAATATCCTAGGAAACGCATTCTACGACCAAGCGCTGCCGTCTTAGAAGGCGTAGCGCTTTTTCATTAGAGTTTTGTCAAAGATTTGCTTGCCAGACTGGGAAATCGCCTTGTATGGTTGTATAATTCGGATACATTTGGTTGGAATTATCTCGTCTAGGAGGTCAATATGCCTCTCACAGTTGGCGTCTCTGCTCCTGATTTTGTCTTGCCAGACGAAAACGGCACGCTTCGTCGCCTCTCCGACTATCGAGGTCGGCCGGTTGTCCTATATTTCTATCCCAAAGATGATACTCCCGGGTGTACAACGGAAGCCTGTGGCTTTCGCGATGATTACAGCGCCTATCTCGATGCTGATGTAGTCATTTTGGGTGTCAGTCCTGATAGCGTGCAGTCTCACGCTAAATTCAAGGAAAAATATCAGTTACCTTTCCCGCTCCTTGCCGATGAGGATCATAAGGTCTGTGAACTCTATGGCGTGTGGGGAATGAAAAAGTTTATGGGACGTGAGTATGAAGGCGTCCTGCGCACGACGTTTTTGATTGATGCGCAGGGACGGATCGCACGCGTCTTCGAAAACGTTCGACCTGCCGGGCACAGCACTGAGGTTTTAGAAGCCATCAAACGGCTCTGAACGATCCTGTTTGCAAGTCAGGAGGGCGTTTGCTGCGCCCTCTTTTGGTTTTCGTTGGATTGCTTAGGGAGCATCAGGCGTTCTAGCAAATTCCAAGAGAAACGAATATGTGCTTGGACGAACGCGCGCGCCAAAATAATTGCTAAACACAAGGCAACTGCAATGCCGGCAAGGACAAACACGGCATGATAGGGGGTATCAGATTTCAGGGTGAGGTCCATCCCAACTGGAAAAGCCAAATACGCAAAAAGGTTATACAGGACGATGAGAAGGAGGTCAGTGAAACTTTTGAGGTTGAGAATGAGGAATGGCATCAGCCAGAGTATCCATTGTGGCGAGAAGATGGGTGAAAAGAGAATAAATGCCCCCGTGGTGAGAATGATCCATTGAAGCAGCCTTTTTTCGGTCTCGATGCGACCAAAGATTGCTGCTAGTGCGGGCAGAAACTGGAGCAGCATGAACACTCGGCTGGTCCAAGATAAGTTTAGCGTCCAGCCTAATCTTTGCGTTGCCATGGTGAGCAAAGCTGGTAGTGAAACTTGTTCTACCCCGCGCCCAGCTTGCATACGGTAGGGGCTTAAGAAGCCCTCCCAGCCTGCAGTGATGAGGGTAGGAATGACAATCAGGATACAAGCACCGAGAAAGCCGAGCACAAGCTTCCCGCTTATTCTCTTATGAAGCGAATATTCGTAGCTCAGGAAAAGCGGTAGCAGAAGGGCAGGATACCATTTTGTAAATGTCCCTACTCCCAGCAAAATTCCGGCCAGCAGGCTTCTCTTGCTTGTTATGGCCAGGTAGGCTGCCAAGCAAATGAGAGCGGGCAGGATATCGAAGCGGTTGTAGGTAAAGTACAGAGAAGCAGGCAAGAGCATCAACCAGGCGCGCCATTTCCTTTCGGCTAAGGCGTTGTAGAGCAGACGGATAACGAAGAACAGCAAAATCAGCATCAACAGGGACACTATCGAGCTGTGCCAAAAGTACGCGGTTGTCTCGGGAGCGCGAGGGATAAACAGATAGGGCAAGCCGAAGAGATAGGTGGGGATTTGTGGATATTCGCTAGGCACGTCTCGATAGGGGATTTTTCTTTCGGCCAACCAGAGACCGTTTTCGGCATAGGCGAGGCGATCGTTATGGTCGTTGAACCAACGGATGAACTTCTCCGGTTCATGGCTTAGGTTGTTGAACAGGACACTTACCATGAGCAACCAAAAAAATATTAAAAAGAAGATGAGCAAATATGTTTGTTTGGGGGTCATGGTGACGACTCGTTTTCTGTAAGGATAACGTACACTTCTCCCATTTGCGGATACCTGAT
>JANWWB010000349.1 GCA_025056515.1 Anaerolineales bacterium | reverse complement strand
CGGCGGCGAAGCCTGGCGTAAGTACCGCGACGCGCTAGGCGGGACCGGCTTCACTTTCGAGTACAGCGCCACCTTCGGACAGGCGCTCTCGGCGGCGCGCAACGACCCCCTCACCGCTGAATACGGCAAAGCGATCGTTTTTGACTATTCCTACCGCTACTTTTATGACGACGGTTTTGGCAAGGACTTTCGCATCCTGAACCTGAAAGATGTCCCCCCCTCTCCCTCTGGGAGAGGGGACGGGGGTGAGGGACAGACAGATACCCTCCTTTTAGGCAATCTGCTGTCCTTCTACGAGCAAGTGCGCCTCTTTGCGGAGCAGACCGACGCTCTGCGCCCCTACAATCTGGAGAAGCCGCTGTGGGTCTTTGTGGGCAGCACCGTCAACGCGGTCTATAGCGAGAACAAACAACCGCGCAGCGACGTGTTGACCGTGGCGCACTTCCTGCACCGCGTGCTCTCTAACCGTTTCTGGGCGCTCAAGGCCATGAAAGCTCTCTTGGATGGCAAAACCGGCCTGGTTGACGACGATGGGAGCGACATCTTCGTCGGACGCTTCGGCTACCTCAAAGACTACCTCAAAGAACGCGACCTGAAGCCGGAAAATCTCGAAAATCTCTATGCCGACTTGCTGACGCGCCTGTTTCATACCCCATCCTGCGGCGGCCTGCACCTCGCCGACATCAAGAGCAGCCCCGGCGAACTGGGCCTCAAGGCGGCAGGCGGCAAAGACTACTTCGGTCTGATTTACATCGGCGACACCTCCGCCTTCAAGAAACTGGTGGAAGAAGACCCCCGCGGCATCACGCTGGAAGACGACGCCATTGCCGCCTCGCTCTTCGAGCGCGTCAACCGCCCCGATTCGGGCATCCATGTGCTTATCGGCGCAAAGAAATTCATGGAAGGGTGGAACTCCTGGCGCGTGGCCAGCATGGGACTGCTCAACATCGGGCGGCAGGAGGGGTCGCAAATCATCCAGCTGTTTGGTCGCGGCGTGCGCCTGAAAGGCCGTGCCATGAGCCTCAAGCGTAGCGCGGCGCTAGAGGGAGAGCATCCCCGACACATCCGCTTGTTGGAAACGCTGAACATTTTTGCCGTGCGCGCCAACTACATGGCGCAATTCCGCGACTACCTGGAACGCGAGGGCGTCGAGGTCGAACCGGCCATCGAACTGCCGCTCTTCGTCTGGACCAACGAAAAATTCCTCCGGCGCGGCCTAGTGGTGCCGCGTCCGCCCGATGGCCGGGATTTCGCGCGCGAGGCGAGTCTTCTCCTCGAACCGGATGCGTCCATTCCCGTGCAGGTGGATCTCTCGGTCAAAGTTCAGACCATGGAAAGTACAAGGCTGGGCCTGCACACCACCGATGTCCGCGCCGGGCAGGCGCGAGAGATTCCAACCGCGAGTCTGGCCTGGGTGGACTGGCAGCAAGCCTATCTTGACCTGCTGGCCTATAAAGCGCACAAGGGGCTGAGCAATCTGGTCATTCAACCGGAAACTCCGCGCCAAATCGTTGGCCTCAAGAACGAGAAAGGCGTCCCCATCTGTAATGTGATTGCCGACGAAAGCGTTTTTTCTCCACGATCTTTCGGCGACCGCGCCCTGCTCCAGCAGGCAGTGACTCAACTGCTTTGCCGTTACGTTGACCGGTTCTATCAGGCGCGACGCGAGCAGTGGGACGAGCAGACGATGGTCTACCGTCCGCTGGATAGCAAGGATCCCAATCTGGGGTTCAGGCCGCCGGGCCTAAGTGAAGAAAAAGCGGGTTACGTGGTCAGAATCCCACGCTCCGAACAGCGGCTGGTGGATGCCGTGCGGGCCTTGCTC
>JANWWB010000277.1 GCA_025056515.1 Anaerolineales bacterium | reverse complement strand
CCTTGGCTTCGTCAGGATTGGACTTGTAGAAAGCCAGTGCCTCGTCCCAGACTTTGAGCAAGACGCTTACTGCCTTGGGATTCTGGCGGGCGAACTTACCACTGACAATCAATACGTCCGAAATCAGGCCTGGACGTTCCGCTGCTGTATAGAGCAAGGCCAAATCAGAATTTTCTGCCAGCGCAGCTGAAATGTACGGCTCGTAGGTAACTGCCACTTGCACCTGACCGGCAATCAGCGCTGCTCCGGCATCCGAAGCTGGCATGGGCACAGGCTGAATATCGGCTAGCGAGAGGCCATTTTGCGCCAGCGCATAATTCAGCAAAAGGTCGCTGGTAGAACCTTCCTCATAAGCTACTGCTTTGCCCACCAGGTCTCGGATTGTAGTGATGGACTTCGGCGCCAGGATAGCATCTGCTTCATACGAGGCATCTTCGAGCAAGACCACTCTCAAGTCTACGCCGTTGGCAAATAGCTTGATGGCAGTGTGGGTGGCAACATTAGCCGCATCCATCTCCCCTGAGGCAAAGGCAGCGTTGACCTCTGTATCCTGAACAAAGTCCACCAGTTCCACCTGAAGGTTGTGCTTGGCAAACAATCCCTTTTCCTGGGCAATCCACCATGGACCGTACCCAATCCAAGGTTGTGTGCCAATCCGTATGATGGTCGTTTGGGGTTGCGGGCTACAGGCGCTCAGCGCCAAAAGCACCGTCAAGAACATAAGGGATAGAACAGAAAAGAGACGCATTTTTTCCTCCTTGGCTTGAATTTGGCGTATTATAATCGTGTCTGGTTTTTTGTGAGAACTATAACGAAACTGACCTTCGGATCTGATTCTGCAGGGTCTGTTCGATAAGCCTTTGTCGTGAGTTGAATGGCGCTTGGAAAAAGTGTCCGAACTTGCCTGTTCTAGATGTGGATTGAGCAGATGGTTAGAGAGTTGCTCCGAGCTTGGTGGGATGAGAGGTTCACACTTCGGTCGTGAAGCCAAAATCTTCAGCAGAGGATTTCAGCTGAAGATCTTATTCGATAGGTGTAGAAGGAGGAGGCTATGTTGAAGTTGTATCAGGTGGATGAAGCACGTCACAGCTTGCTTAAGCGCCGTGCCTGGGATGAGATGGTTGTCCCAGAGAGTTTACTGGTGCGCTTGGAACACCTATTTGGTGAGCGCATTTCTCCTGAGGAAGCAACGCGGCGGATTGTTCAAGATGTACGCTTGCGCGGTGATCGAGCTTTGCGAGAATGGGCGCAAGCTCTAGATGGTAGTCAACCCCAGGCGATTCGGGTCCCGCCGGAAGTCATCCGGGAGGCTTATCATCGAGTTCATCCTGATGTCGTGGCGGCCTTGCAACTGGCAGCGCAGCGCATTGAATCGTTCCATCGCCGTCAGCCGGCGTTCAGCTGGATTGAGAATACGAAGGAAGGGACACTAGGACAGCTAATACGGCCAATTGAGCGGGTCGGTATCTACGCTCCTGGGGGAAGCGCTCCGTTGCCCAGCTCGGTGTTGATGTCGGCCATTCCGGCGCGGGTGGCCGGAACGCCGTTTGTGGCAGTGGTTTCGCCGCCCCAACGAGATACCGGCTTACCTCATCCTTCTATTCTGGTGGCGGCAGATTTGGTCAAAGCTGAGGCTGTCTATTGCGCTGGAGGGGCACAAGCGATTGCAGCTCTGGCCTTTGGCACTGAAAGCGTTCAGCGCGTCGATAAAATTTGTGGACCAGGAGGCCTCTTTACGACCCTAGCCAAGCGACAGGTGTATGGGATGGTCGGCATTGATGGCTTGCCGGGGCCTACGGAGACCCTGGTCATTGCCGATGCATATGCTGACCCTCGGTATGTAGCTGCCGATTTACTGGCGCAAGCCGAACATGATGTCTTAGCTTCGGCTATTTTGCTCACCCCTAGCCGTAATCTAGCTGAACAAGTGGTGGCTGAAATTAACCGCCAGATGCAAAGCCTCACTCGCCGGGAGATTCTGCACGAATCGCTGACGCACAACAGTGGGATTGTCCTGACCGACACTTTGGAGCAGGCCTTTGATCTGGCCAATGACTATGCGCCTGAGCATCTTTGTCTTTTGCTGGCCGATCCGTGGACATGGGTCAGCCGCGTCAAGAATGCTGGAGGGGTTTTCTTGGGCGAACGGAGTTTTGAAGTGTTAGGAGATTATGTGGCCGGTCCCAGCCATACCATGCCCACAGGCGGCACAGCACGTTTTGCCAGCCCGTTGAATGTATGGGATTTTGTCAAGATTATCAGCTTGGTGGATTTGAACGAAAGTGGCTTGCAAGCAATAGGTCCTGCGGCAGAAGTGATTGCCCAAGCAGAAGGATTGACCGCTCATGCGGCGGCTGTGCGGATCCGTCTGGAAGAGAAAGTTGCGCCAAGTGTCGGATAAGCCCCTCTGCCAACGTTGTTGAGAAGCGAATGATCCGAGTTACTCGAGCAGCTTGTCTTGTACCTTCTAGGAATCGGGTGGCAGTGGTTCACGGTATAATTCGACCACAATGCGCAACTATTTGTACTTTACTGTTTTTGTTTCCGGGATGACGACCCTGGCGGCAGAATTCGGGGCTTCTCGGCTTTTGGGGAACGCGTTTGGCACCAGCAACATCGTCTGGGCAGTGATTATCGGTCTCATATTGATGTACCTGACTGCTGGGTATTTCATCGGGGGAAAGTGGGCCGACCGCTCGCCGTATGCTCGCACGCTGTATACTATTCTTGCTTGGGGGGCCTTTACGCTAGGTGTGGTACCGTTCATCGCCAGCCCGGTATTGCGTCTGGCAGCCAATGCCTTTGATGCCTTGGAAATCGGCGTTTTGGCAGGTGCTTTTGTTGCCGTTTTGGTTTTATTTAGCGTTCCTGTTACCTTGCTCGGGATGGCTTCTCCGTTTGCTATTCGGATTGCCCTAGAGGACAAAACGCGTGTTGGCAACGTTGCAGGAACGATATACGGCGTTTCAACCATTGGCTCGTTTCTCGGTTCATTTCTTCCAACTTTGGTCTTGATACCGCTTATCGGTACAACTCGCACCTTTCTGATATTCAGCGGCGGCTTGCTCCTTGTGGCCCTTGGTGGCCTTTGGCTAGCAGAACGCAAAATTTCCTCGAACTTTGTTTGGATGGTGGTGGGACTTTTGCTGTTAGCTGTTTTGGGACAAACGAGTATCAAAAATACACCTGGACAAATTTACGAAACCGAGTCGGCTTACAACTATATTCAAGTTCTTGAGTTTGATGGAGGCCGTTATTTGCGCCTCAACGAAGGGCAAGGGCTTCATTCGGAATATCATCCGGATACGCTTTCGTACGGAGGACCATGGCAACAATTTTTGAGCGCTCCTTTCTTTTATCCTGAGCGCAATCCACACGACGTGACCCGAATCGCGATCATTGGACTGGCAGCAGGGACAACTGCGCGCCAAGCGGCGGCAGTCTTTCCGAATGTGGTCATGGATGGCTGGGAGATTGACCCTAAAATCGTCGAAGTCGGACGCCGCTATTTCGATATGAACTTGCCGAATTTAAACGTCTATGTCCAGGATGGTCGCCTCGGTCTGGAACGCAGCCCTTATCAGTATGACCTGATTGTGGTAGATGCCTATCGCCCGCCTTATATTCCGCCACATCTGACGACACAAGAGTTTTTTACCATCGCGGCGAATCATTTGAAACCGGATGGTGTTCTGGCGATTAACGTCGGTCGCACCCCCACCGACCGGCGTCTCATTGACGGCTTGGCAACCACTATCAGTACACGCTTCTCTTCTTTGTATGTGATGGATATCCCTCAGACGTTCAACTCTATCTTATATGCTACCTTGCAGCCGACTTCTTTGCAGGATTTTCTGGCTAACTTGGCTCGTTTGGAACAGGCTGAAGATGTCCATCCGCTGTTGCTCGAATCGATGTATCTGACTGCAGCTCACCTGGCATCACCTCCTAAACAGACCATCGTTTTTACCGATGATCGCAGTCCGATTGAATGGCTGACAAATGATTTGATATTAGATTACCTCCTCTCTGGAAGTTCTCACGAGTGAGAGAGTATCTTGGTTTCGATTGACGAGAGGATAAGCTATGAAATCGAGATTCTCTTGGCAACCAGACCGACTCTGGCGGATGATTGTTTCTTGGTTAGCGACGTTCTTGACCCCGTTTGTCTTGGTCTTTTTCGGTTTGCGTGTTGTCGCTAGCCCCCTCTTTCTCGAGATTGAGTATCGCCGTCCCGGTTTTCCTCCGGATCCCTATGGCTTTACCGTTGAAGAACGATTACGATACTCAAATCTCTGCTTGCAATACTTGACCTCACCTTCGGATATCTCATTGCTTGCCGAGCAGACGTTTGAGAATGGA
This sequence comes from Anaerolineales bacterium, assembly GCA_025056515.1. GTDB lineage: Bacteria > Chloroflexota > Anaerolineae > Anaerolineales > Villigracilaceae > UBA877. Next base: position 1,340 of record JANWWB010000277.1, on the reverse strand, counting down.
CGTCCTCTCTTCAATGCACGGGAACTGCGTCATATGCAGGATGTCAAGGCTGTCTTTGTCCCGGTTGTTAATTTAGGGTTTGGGCTGACATTGGTTCTGTTTGGATTGCTTCTGGTTGCCCAGCGTCGACCCTGGAGAATGGACTTTATCATGGGAATTCGACGTGGCGGCTGGCTGACCTTTGGTCTGATCGTCGTCCTGGGTTTGTTTTCTGCTCTTAGCTTTTGGACGTTCTTTGAAAAGTTCCATTCTCTCTTTTTTGAAGCCGAGACTTGGATTTTCCCTTATTCAGATACCCTTATTCGCCTATATCCGTTACGATTTTGGCAAGATGCGGTTCTGGTCTTGTTTACTGTGGCAGGTGGTTTGGGGCTTTTCCTCGGTTTGACTCTGCGTCGCTCCCCGCCGCGCCCCTCTTGAAGCGAAACCAACAGTCGAGTGTTATATTTGCAGTGTTATAATCTTTGTTACTGCTCTGTTGCAAAGATTTGGAAAACTCAGAATGCATGTGTCGTTATGAGCCTTTGAAGGCGGCAAGGCCCTGGCCCAGTGCCAGACTACGAAGTCCTCCGAATGATCTGGGAGACTGCTTCGGCGGCTGTGCCGCCTCGCAGTGACACGACACCCTATGTTTGCAACACAGCATTTTGTTACCAATGAGGAGGCCGAGAATGTCCGAGTATCGTTCAGCAGGCAAGACAACGATTTCTCATGAGGTCCTTTTGACCATTGCCCGGCAAGCCGCCCTTGAGGTTGAGGGGGTGCAAAGGATGGCGCCTGTCAAAGGAACAGTTCGAGACTTGTTCGACCATCGCAGCGATGGCGTCCGTATTAACATCGAGGATGGTTTGGTGTTTGTGGACTTGTTCTTGGTCCTCAAGCATGATGTCAATGTGCGTGATGTGGGGCGTCAAGTGCAAACGGCTGTGGCGCGGGCTATCTCAGAGATGACCGGTTTGGAAACCGGCCATGTGAATATCCACATTGAGGATATTGAGTATCCTTCTGAGGCTTAATTTTCATGAAGGCTCGAACGCAGGCGCGCGCAGTGGCGCTGCAAGTTCTTTACGAAGTGGATATGGTCAACCATTCTCCGGTCGAGGCGTTTCAGGCGCGCTTGGAGGAGACGCCTCTTGTCCCGGAGCTCCAAGAATTTGCGCGTCAAATCATCTTTGGTGTCCTCCCCCTACGCGCTCGCCTAGATGCGGTTATTGCTCGTTATGCGCCAGAGTGGCCTCTTGAACAGATCTCAGCAATTGACCGCAATATTTTGCGTATGGCAGTTTGGGAATTTGCTGTTTCTGGGCAAACGCCAATCAAAGTTGCTATTAATGAGGCGG
>JANWWB010000174.1 GCA_025056515.1 Anaerolineales bacterium | reverse complement strand
GACTGGCAATGCTATTGCGGAAAGTATAAAAACCCGCGTTACAAGGGCATCATCTGCGAGAAGTGCGGTGTCGAGGTTACCCGTTCCTCTGTACGCCGAGAACGCATGGGGCATATCACCTTAGCAGCTCCGGTTGCTCATATTTGGTATACGCGGCGCATCCCTTCTTATTTAGGCCTATTGCTTGATATTTCGCGCCGGAATCTCGACCGCGTACTCTATTTTGCCCAGTACATTGTAACTTATGTAGACGAAGAAGCGCGCCAAAAAGCACTCAAGCGCTTGCAAGACGAAATCTCGATCTCAGAACGCGAACAGGCAGCAGCCATCAATGCCCAGATTGCCGAGATCAAAACCAATCGAGATAAAAAGCTGGCCTTGCTCAACCAGCGCATGACGGAGATCGAACGTCAATTTGATGAGCAGATTGCCTCTCGTCTGGATCCGATTATCAAAGAGGGTCAGCGTCTCGAACACTTTCTCCAAGAGAGGAAGGGGGAAACTGTATCTTCGCCGATCACCTTCGGGGATGTAATCATTGTAGAAGCTGGGGCAAAAGTAGAGGCTTTGCACATTGCGAAAGTCCAAAAGGTTGTCCAAGAAAGACTCAGCGCCATTGAAAACGAATCCAACGAGGAAAAACAACGCTTGTTGAGCGAACTCAAGATGGAGGCCGAACGCCTGCGCGCTGAGGCCAATCAACGAATGGAAGAATTGCGCAGCCAGCTTGAAGACCAGGCAGTCACACAGAAGGACGCCAATACGCGTCTGCGAGATGAATTGCTTGAATTGCGCCCCTTCACGTTCTTGAGCGAAGCGCGCTATCGCGAATTGAAATCCCGTTGGGGGCAGGTCTTCCGCGCCGATATGGGTGCCGAGGCGTTTTACGATATTCTACGCCGACTTGACCTCGACAAGCTGGCTGAAGAGCTTTGGCACGAAGTGCGCACGACGAAATCCAAACAAAAGCGCAAGAAAGCCACAACTCGCCTGAAAGTTGTGGAAGCGTTTCGTCGTTCGGGCAACCGTCCGGAGTGGATGATTTTGACTGTTTTGCCGGTCATCCCCCCCGACCTGCGTCCGATGGTTCAACTGGACGGTGGTCGCTTTGCTACTTCGGATCTGAACGACTTGTACCGCCGCGTGATTAACCGCAACAACCGTCTCAAGCGTCTGCTCGAGCTTGGTGCGCCGGATGTGATCATCCGCAACGAAAAACGCATGCTACAGGAGGCGGTGGATAGCCTCATCGACAACAGTCAACGCGGCAAAGCGCTCTCTCGTCGTGGCCGTCGCGAACTCCGCTCTTTGAGCGACATGCTCAAAGGCAAAAAAGGTCGCTTCCGCCGCAACCTACTCGGCAAGCGCGTCGATTACTCCGGCCGTTCGGTTATTGTAGTCGGTCCGCAACTGAAACTGTACCAGTGCGGCCTGCCCAAGACGATGGCTCTCGAACTCTATCGTCCGTTTGTCATTTCGCGTCTGGTTGCACACGGCTACGCGGCCAATATCAAAGGGGCACGTCGTTTCATCGAGCGCGGCCGCCCAGAGGTCTGGGAAGTTCTAGAAGAAGTCATCCGAGAACGCCCTGTGTTGCTGAACCGCGCTCCTACTCTGCACCGCTTGGGCATCCAAGCATTTGAACCGGTGCTGATTGAAGGTTCAGCCATCCAGTTGCATCCTCTAGTGTGCACCGCTTTCAACGCAGACTTCGACGGCGACCAAATGGCCGTCCATGTACCGCTTTCGGATAAAGCTGTACAAGAGGCGCGTCGTCTCATGTTAGCCTCAAAGAATCTCTTGAAACCCGCAGACGGCGAGCCGATTATTGGCCCATCGAAAGACATGGTTCTCGGCGTGTTCTACCTGACCATGCAACATAAGCGCAGCCATCGCGGCGATGGACGTGTTTTTGCAGACATGGATGAAGTCGAACTCGCCTATCAATTGAAGCAGGTTGATCTTCATACCGAAATCAAGGTCCGCGTGATGACCTGGTACGATGACCAAGGCAATCGTCTCCCAGAACCGCAAACCCGCATCATCGATACCACAGTTGGTCGAGTCATCTTCAACCGTATTTTGCCGGAAAAAGTGCAATTCATCAATCGGACGCTCGAGAAGGGCGGCGTGAAAGACCTAATTGCCGAAGTGTACGAAATTTACGGCCAGGATGTAACCACTGAAGTAGCCGATAGCATCAAACAAATTGGCTTTGAATACGCAATGCGCTCTGGGATTACGATTGCCGTGTCGGATATCACCATCCCAAGCGAGAAACAGGAAATCATCAACCAAGCCTTGCGTGAAGTAGAACAAGTGCAACGCGATTTTCGGCGCGGCCTGCTAACCGAACAGGAACAGAACGAGCGCATCATTCAAATCTGGCAGAATACGACCAATTTGGTCGCAAAAGCGGTCAAAAATTCTATGGATCCGGATGGGAATCTGGCGACCATGGCAAACTCTGGCGCAACCAAAGGTGGCTTCGGTCCAATTTCTCAGCTTGCGGGTATGCGTGGCTTGATGGCCGATCCTTCCGGACGAATCATCCCGATGCCGATTCGCTCGAACTTCCGCGAGGGCTTGACTGCACAAGAATACTTTATCTCCACCCATGGTGCCCGTAAAGGCTTGGCCGACACTGCCCTCCGTACTGCAGACGCTGGTTACCTGACCCGCCGCTTGGTAGATGTCGCCCAAGACGTTATCATCAATGACTACGATTGTGGAACAAAAGAGGGCATCTGGATTCGCAAGAAAGACGATATTGCGGGTCAATCCATGATCTCACGCATGTACAGCCGCGTTCTGGCTGCACGCGTGTTAGACCCGCAAACTGGCGAAGTGATTGCCGAAACCGGCGACATCATCGACCACGAACTGGCGCGCAAAATTGCCGCAGCAGGTGTCGAGGAAGTCAAGGTCCGTTCTCCGATGACCTGTGAATTGCGACACGGCGTCTGCGCCATGTGCTACGGTCTGGACTTGGGGCGCGGTTCGATGGTTGAAGTTGGCGCCGCTGTAGGAGTGGTTGCCGCGCAGTCGATCGGCGAGCCTGGCACGCAATTGACACTGCGCACCTTCCACACCGGCGGCGTTGCGGCTGGCGGCGACATCACTACCGGTCTACCACGCGTGGAAGAAATCTTTGAAGCGCGCAAACAACCCAAAGGGGAAGCCATCGTTTCGGAAATCAACGGCACAGTCCACATTATCCAATCCGAACGATACGCGGATATGCGCATCGTGCGCGTGGAACACAGCGAACTGGTGCACGATGAGTTCGATATCCCTCCTGAATGGGAGATTGTGGTCAAGGATGAAGACGAGGTCAAAGCGAACGATGTCCTTGCTACTCTAGGCGAGGCAACCATCGTGGCCCAGCATGGTGGTCGCGTACGCGTTGAGGGCCGCAAAGTCTTTGTCTCTTACGAACGGCGCGAGGAAGTCGAACACGAAATTCCGACCACCTTGCGTCTGCTGGTCAAAGAAGGCCAAAAGGTCGAGGCCGGCCAACCGCTGACGGAAGGTTCTCTCAACCCCCACCGCATCTTGCGCATTCAGGGACGTGAAGCTTGCCAGATGTATCTGCTCAGCGAGGT
>JANWWB010000162.1 GCA_025056515.1 Anaerolineales bacterium | reverse complement strand
CGCTACTGGGGTTGGTACGAACAAGGAGGCCGCCTCGAGCAAGCCTTCGCCACCCTTGACCAGGAACTTGACCTGCTGTATGAAACTTTCCAGAAACCGATACTCCTGAGCGAGTTCGGGGCAGACACGGTCGCAGGTCTGCATGGTCAACCCGGCCTGATGTGGTCAGAGGAATACCAGGCGAACCTCCTTCGCGGGTACTTGGAAGTCGTCCGACGCAAAGATTTCGTCATTGGAGCGCACATTTGGAACTTCGCCGATTTCCAATCAGTGCAATCCATCCGGCGCGTGGGCGGGATGAACCTAAAAGGTATTTTCACCCGCGACCGCCGTCCTAAGCTTGCTGCGCACGTCCTGCGCGAAGTATGGACGCGCCCTACCACCGCAAGCGAATCGGCCTCTCAAGCCGTCCCTGCACCCCAGACCACCGCACCCGAAGCGCCCTCCACTCCCACGCCGGCTTCCGCTTCGCCAGATGATTTGCGCCTCCTGTTAGAGAGTGTCGCCCGCCGCTTGCATGGGACAAAGCCCGGTCTAACGACCACCCTCAAGTTCGACTTCAGCCCGCAGGGCATCTACCGCTTTGTCATCGTAGACGGAGCGGTGACTCTGGCCGAAGGTGATGGCGAGGCGGTTGCTTGGGTCAAAATGAAGGCTGCCGACGCCCTCAAAATCTTTAGCGGCAAACTCAACCCGATGGCAGCGGTTGTCGCCGGGCGCATTCGAGTCGGCGGTGACTTGAAAGCCCTCTCGATCCTCAAAGACCTCTAACCCTGCCACTGAATACCTAACTACTCCAAGCGTCAGATTACACGAATACCAGACCGCCATGCTCCACCCCGACCGCCTTTTTGACCCCGACCCCACCCGTCGTGCCCTGGCGCGGCAGCTATACGAGTCTATCAAAGACCTACCGATCATCTCGCCACACGGGCATGTTGACCCGCGCCTCTTCGCTGACCCCAACGCCACCTTCGGTGACCCCGTAGCCCTCTTCATCCTCCCAGACCATTACGTGACCCGCATGCTCTACTCCCAAGGCATCCCCCTCGAAGAACTCAGCCTCCCTCCTCTCCCTGCGGGAGAGGGGCCGGGGGTGAGGAGCCGCTCCATCTGGCGGATCTTCTGTGCCAACTTTCACCTCTTTCGCGCTACCCCCTCCGGACTTTGGCTACGGCATGAACTGAGCGAGGTGTTCGGTATCGATGAACTTCCTTCTGCAGCTAACGCCGACCGTCTTTACGACCAGATCACCGAAAAACTGGCCTCGCCCGCTTTCTCGCCTCGGGCCTTGTTCGAGCGTTTTAACATCGAAGTTCTAGCAACCACCGATGCCGCCACAGATACGCTTGAACATCATCAAGCCATTCGTGCCTCAGGGTGGCCGGGGCGGGTCATTCCTACGTTCCGGCCTGATGGGGTCGTCAACCTAGATACACCCAACTGGAAAGCCAAGATTGAACGCCTGAGCGCTGTCAGTGGAGTGAATGTGGTCGACTATGTCTCCTTCCTCCGCGCTCTAGAGCAACGACGTGAATTCTTTAAGTCGTTAGGCGCGGTCGCAACAGACCATGCCGCTCTGACGCCCGCCACCGCCGAAATCTCCCGGCAAGAAGCGAATCGCCTTTTTCAGCGCGCTCTACGCGGTCAAGCAGATGCCGCTGATGCGGCACGTTTCACCGCCCATATGCTGATGGAAATGGCGCGCATGAGCATCGAAGATGGCCTGGTGATGCAATTGCACCCCGGCTCCTGGCGCAACCACAATCGTCTGGTTTTTGAGCGCTTCGGCTCCGACCGCGGTGGCGATATTCCTATCCAGACCGAATTCACCCGCAACCTACTCCCGCTCTTGAACAAGTATGGCAACGACCCGCGCCTGACACTCATTGTCTTCACCTTGGATGAAAGCACCTACAGCCGCGAACTCGCTCCCTTAGCAGGACACTACCCGGCGCTTAAACTCGGCCCGCCCTGGTGGTTTCACGACAGTCCCAATGGGATACGCCGCTACTTTGACCAAGTGATGGAGACCGCCGGCTTGTACAACACGGTTGGCTTCAACGATGACACCCGCGCCTTCTGTTCGATTCCGGCTCGGCATGACGTCTGGCGACGTCTCGCCGCCGATTGGGTCGCCGGCCTGGTCGCCCGTCACCTGGTTGACTTGGACGAAGCCCATGACATGATGACCGAACTGACCATCGGCTTGGCCCGACGGGCATATCGTTTGTAAAGAAAGGCGACTTTCCTGGTCGCGTGCTGTTGCAAGTTTGCCCTGCCAAGACACAAAAGACAATCATCAGGTCGCTTTTGCAAAAGGATGCCATGCTTACCCCTCTTGGTCTCTCTCCATCGTTCGGTTTTGGCGACCGGCTTGGTCTGGCCACTCCTGGCCATATTACCGCTCTGCGCAGTTCAGCCTCGGACCTGCGACCGGTTTTTGCCCAGCAGTCCGTCCGTGAGAATCTCCGCACCGGACGCACCCCCCAGCAGGTGCTGGATGACGCCCGCCGCGCCGTCGAGGCAGCCGGCTGGGATGCACCTTGGGGCGCGGATGCCGACCACCTAAAGTCACTTGATGACCTGCCACCCTTCGTCCAGGCTGGGTACACCTTCTACACAGTGGATCCAGGCGATCACGTGGACGCCGCCGCCGATACCGACCCTCTTCCCCTGCTCCAAGAGAAAGCGCGCTCGCTGAACATAGAGGAATTGGAGGCGCTCTACCTCTATACGGACAATCATCCGATTGCCGAACGCTTTGACCGCTTGACCCTCTTGCGCGCTGCCGTCAAATATGGTCACGCCATCCGCCACGCAGTTACCATGTACCACCGTCTGTGCGAACTCCTGGCCGATGAATTTGATTTCGAGGTTTCGGTGGACGAGACCGCTTCCCCTACTACCCCACTCGAACATTTCTTTATCGCCAGCGAGTTGAGCCGAGCTGGTGTCCGCTTCACCGGCTTGGCGCCACGCTTTCCCGGTCGCTTTGAGAAGGGAGTAGACTACCTAGGCGACTTAACCGCCCTAGACTCCGAACTTGCCAAACACGCCGCTGTTGTCGCCTGGTTCGGCACGTACAAAATTAGCCTGCACTCCGGCTCAGATAAATTCAGCATCTATCCACTCTTGCGCAAGCATTTTGGGACGCACATTCACGTCAAGACTGCCGGAACTTCTTATCTGGAAGCCTTACGCACCTTGGCTGAAACCTCCCCAACGCTCTTTGGTCGGATTTGGGCACTGGCCTTGGAGCGCTATCCTACCGACCGCGCCACCTACCACGTCTCTGCCGACCTGCGCCACCTGTCATCCAGCCTG
>JANWWB010000146.1 GCA_025056515.1 Anaerolineales bacterium | reverse complement strand
GGGGGTGATGTGGTAACGGTATTCCTCTTCGGTCTCCTCGCCCCACTCGCAGAAACGCGCCAGCAGGTAGCGTGTCACGCGCGGGACGGCGCGCGGGGCGTGAATGCGTCCTTCGGAGGTAACGGTCAGTTTACCGTTTTCCGGCGCGATGCGACGTGTCTCATTAATTTTGAAAGCGGTGATGTCACCGCCTGGCGAGGCAGAGGCTAGGTCAATCCAGCCTAGCCAAAAGAGCGGCCCCGTAATCAGGTAGCGGATGAGAGCGCCATCCACGTCGTCCCAGTGGTCAAAGCCGCGCAGGTAGACTCCGTCGGCAGCGCGTCGGATGAACCAGGAATCGTACTCGCCAGCCGGACGCTGAAAATCGGGGTGTGTCTCTTTGATGGCCTTCACAAAGGCGTTCAGACTCCACCATTGACCACGCGGCAAGTGGCGGAGGACATCGAGCAGGAAGCGACGCGCAGCAAGAGGGTCGTTTTCCCAGGTCCCTTCGAAGACCAAGCCGGGCAATTGGCGCAATTCGTTGAAGGAGCGGCTCTCGCGCCAGGCGTTGTTTAGCGTCTTCAGAGCAGTAAGACGATCGGCTTCGAGAAAGGTGCGTACGGCCTCAGGGCGCGGCTCGCCCTTTTGGATCAGATTGGCCGCTTCTAGGAAAGCCATCAATACCGGCAGCGGGTAACGCAGGTGATGGGAAGGAGGTTCAATCTTCAGGCGCAGCGCCGCTAGCAGGGTGGTTAGGTCATCGAGAATGCGGTCTGAAGCTGGCCGAGGATGTTCTCGTTCACGTGGCGAAGCGGGCCGCCCGAGGGGCGCTTCTTCGGTTGTCTGGGTGGTTTGAGGATGGAGGAGATATTGGGTGACCAGGCGAAGAAATTCGTCCGGCACGTAGGCGAATTCTTGCGGGCCTGAGGGTGTGTCGAAAAAGGCGCGGCCGAGCAGGGCGCGATAGAAAAGCGTTTCGGCAGGAGAAACCGGCTGTAGATAAACCTGTTCGCGGTCACGACGCGCTGGCCCGACCGGGCGAATCTCGCCGAAGCGTCGGGTGAAGCTTGCCCAGGGCAAACGTCCACCTGCTTCAGCGAGGGCGACCAGGGCGGTGCGTGCCTCGGCGGGCAGGGTTGTGAGGACTTCTTCGGCCAGCCTTGGGTCAAGGAGCGCTGCGCAGAGTTCCCGGCGCACCTCTTCCAGGTCTGAGGCGGTCAGCTCCACCCCCCAAAGGGCTGCTACAATCCGTAAGTGACCGAGATCGGAGTGGGAGAGGGACTGGTCCAGGTTGGGCATACGTAGGTTCGTCTAGGCTTGTTATACCATAACGAGGCGCGGAAATCGATGGCAATCTCTCGTTGGTCTCCACAAAATAAGGCCCCTAAGGGTTTATGTCCTCAGGGGCCTCTTGTTCAAGCTTGAACCGTTCGAAGATCAGCCTATCCGCTACACGACCACATTAACCAGTTTCTTCTGAGCGATGATGACTTTCTTCGGTGGTTGGCCTTGGGTGAATTTTTGCACCACTTCGCTTGCCAGGGCTGCTGCTCGGATTTCTTCCTCGGTAGCATCGGCCGAGACGACGATACGGTCGCGCAGTTTGCCGTTGACCTGGATGGGAATGACAATTTGTTCTTCACGGGCAGCTTCTTCGTCCACGCTCGGCCAAGACTGGGTGTGGACGGAGTATGTCCGGCCGGTTCGTTCCCAAAGTTCCTCGGCGATATGCGGACAGACGGGAGCCAGCATGCGCAGGTAGATGTCCACGGCTTCGTTCCATTCAGGCGTGCCGGAGGCACCTGCCTCTTTGGCTTTGCTCATCTCGTTGAGCAGTTCCATCAGGCTAGAGACAATGGTATTGAACTCGAATTGCTCGAAGTCGCGCGTGACACGGCGTAAGGTCTGGTGAACGCGACGGCGCAGGATGCGTTTGGTCTCGTCGGAGCAGATGGCGGGTTTGGCAGGCTCGCTGATGATTGTCCAGACGCGACGCAGCCAGCGGGCGACACCTTCGATGCCGGTGTAACTCCAGGGGGCGCCCAGTTCCCAGCGAGCGAAGAACATCAGGTAGGCGCGCACGGTATCAGCGCCGTACTTGGCTACCAGGTCGTCTGGGGCGACAACATTGCCGCGGCTTTTCGACATTTTCTCCCCATCTTCTCCTAGCACCATGCCCTGGTTACGGAGTTGAATCATCGGTTCACGGCCTTTGGTGATGCCCATATCGCGGCAGGCTTTGTGGAAGAAGCGGGTGTAAATGAGATGCATGGTGGCATGTTCGATTCCGCCGGTATAGGTATCTACGGGCATCCAATAGTCGTACTCTTTGGGGTCGAATGGACCTTGGTGGTACCAGGGGCTGAGATAACGCAGGTGATACCACGAGGAGCACATGAAGGTGTCCATGGTATCGGTTTCACGCTCGGCCGGGCCGCCGCAGACAGGACAGGTGGTGTTTTTCCAAGTGGGGTGCAGTTTGAGGGGAGATTCGCCGGTGGGTCGCCATTCGACGTCCTCGGGGAGCAGCACGGGCAGATCGGCTTCAGGGACGGGGTTCCAGCCGCAGGTTCGGCAGAAGATCATCGGGATGGGCGCACCCCAATAGCGCTGGCGAGAGATAAGCCAGTCGCGCAGTTTGTAAGAGACGGCCTTTTTCCCTAGACCGCGTTCTTCCAGCCAGGCGATGACCTTCTGCATACCCGGATCGTTGTGCCCTTTGCCGCTGACGTAGGTGCCATCCATCGGACCGCTGTTGATCATCCGGCCAGGACCGACGTAAGCGGCTTCCATCGTGTCTCCATTCAGGAGCGGTTCGCCCTCTGGCTGGATGACAGGGACGACCTTCAGACCGTACTTGCGGGCAAAGGCGAAGTCGCGCTCATCGTGGGCAGGGACAGCCATGATGGCGCCCGTACCGTAAGTCATCAGGACGTAGTCGGCAATCCAGACCGGAATGCGCTCATCGTTGACCGGATTGATGGCATAGCCACCGGTGAAGACGCCGGTCTTTTCCTTGTCGGCGGCCTCGCGGTCAATGTCCGATTGGCGGGCGGCTTGCAGTTTGTAGGCCTCGACCTCGGCACGCTGTTCGGGGGTGGTGAGTTTGTCCACCAGCGGGTGTTCGGGAGCTAGCACCATGAAGGTCGCACCCCAGAGCGTGTCGGGGCGGGTGGTGAAGACAACAATCGGGTCGCCGGCTTCGGTTATGAAGGTCACTTCTGCGCCTTCTGAGCGACCGATCCAGTTGGTTTGCAGGACGCGCACGCGCTCAGGCCAGTCCATGCCTTCGTAGTTGAGCAGGTCTTCGGCGTAAGCGGTGGTTTTGAAGAACCATTGCTCCAGTTCGCGCTTGATGACCGGCGTGCCGCAGCGTTCGCAGTGACGGTCTTCACCCCATACCTGTTCGCGCGCCAGGGTGGTGTTGCACTTCGGGCAGAAATCCACCGGAGCCAGTTTACGGTAGGCGAGGCCATGTTTGAAAAGCTGGATGAAGAACCATTGCGTCCACTTGTAGTATTCGGGGTCGCTGGAGATGGCCTCGCGCCGCCAATCCCACATGGCACCCATCGAGCGGAGTTGTTTGCGCATGCGTTCAATGTTCTGGTAGGTGCGGATTTTGGGATGAATGCCGTCCTTGATGGCGGCGTTCTCAGCAGGCAGACCAAAGGCGTCGAAGCCGATGGGGAACATGACATTGTAACCCTTCATGCGCATAAAGCGGGCGCGGGCATCGGAGGGGGTCATAGCGTACCAGTGACCGATGTGCAGGTCGCCAGAGGGGTAGGGGAGCATGGTCAAGGCATAGTGCTTGGGGCGGCTGGGGTCGATGTCGGCGTGGTAGAGGCCATCGGCTTCCCATTTTTGTTGCCATTTGGGTTCGATTTCTTGTGGAATGTAGTCACTCATTTTGCCCTCTGTGTTTCGGTATCAGGTTTTCCGGTATCATGTGTTCAAGAGACTGTGGACCGTCCACGGTCTAACGTCTATCGTTCACAAATAAAAATCCCTTCCTCCTCTCTGGGACGAAGGGAAAAGCCTTCGCGGTACCACCCGGATTACGCTTTCGCCTTTGAGCCTTTCACGTTGCGTTACAACGTGTCGTTCTCAAACGGGAAAACGTCTCTCAAGGGCTATAACGGGCTTGCCCGGCGCTGACTACGAGTGATCGGATGGACCATCCGCTCACCTTCACCAGCGCAGTCTTCCCGTGCTTCTGCTCGGGACGACAGGCGAGTTCAGTCTCATGCGCTCCCATGGGCACGGCGAAGGGCTTCCACATCGCTTCCCCTTCTCGCTGACGGGATGACCTACTACTCCTGTCCTGACCGTTTGAATATTTGCGTTCTGTATACCACAAGCGGCCAGGCGTGGCATATGCCGTCTCTGACCGCTTTAGGTGGACCCAGAGGGATTCGAACCCTCGACCTTCTCAATGCCATTGAGACGCGCTCCCAGCTGCGCTATGGGCCCATCATAATTGCTAGGGATCGTTGATTATTGGACGGACTCAACAATCGAAAGGCGGCAATTGTCAATCCTGGTGGACCTGGAGGGATTCGAACCCTCGACCTCTTCAGTGCGATTGAAGCGCTCTCCCAACTGAGCCACAGGCCCGGTTCGCTCCAGGGCGAGCCTTATTCTACTTGAGACAGTAGGGAATGTCAAGCATGGGTGCACAGGGGGCTAGGAGTATTGGTGGGGGACAAGGGCCATGGCAGGTTTGGATAGGTACAGTGCAAGTTCTTGAAAAATAGCGGCAAGTGCCGGGATTGCAGCTGGATGAGTAGGTGCAGGAAAAACCAGGGCCGGTGCAAGTTTGAGCAAAGGATGAAGAAGGAAAAAGGAAAAGCAAAACGACAAAAGACAAGCTCAACAGGATTTTTCTCCCCATAAACTCAGTATAGCATATAGGTCTAATAGTCTAATGGGTCTAATAGACGTTAGACGTTGGAAGTTAGATGTTAGACGCTTTATCTTGCTACTCCTACTTCAAATATAAAAAGCATTTGTTGGAGTTCAGGAGGAAGAGCTAGACCGATTGGTACCGGCATTTCAAGAATATTTCCTAAAATACCTAAATCTCTAATACCTTGAGGAATTGCTACTTGTAAATAGAAAAGGTTATTATTTTGATACTCCAATT
>JANWWB010000139.1 GCA_025056515.1 Anaerolineales bacterium | reverse complement strand
GGTTGTTCGACGCGCAGTAGGATAAGTTCGCTATTTGGATCGGCGCGGTTGGGATCGTCGGCCGAAACCTGGAAGCGAGAGACCACCGTGTTTCCGAATGTATCGGTGTAGTTTACATAGAAATAGCCATTCTGTTCAAAGTTAGGGTGAAAGGCCAGCCCAAGCAACCCCTGTTCGTATCCCTTGCTTCCCACTCGTTTGTGAATATCGAGAAACGGATCGGGCAGGGGAAGCCAATTGGCGAGGATACGAATCCGTCCGCCCTTTTCGACAATAAATAATCGCCCTGAGCCATCACCGGCGTTTTGAATGTCCACCGGTTGCTCAAAGCCGCTGGCGATCGGAGACCAGAAATAGAGAGCAGGGTCGGGGAAGGTGTTTCGATAGAGAATAGGGGTGGGCGAGGAGATGGGCGTTTCGGTGGCCGGTGTCGTGGGGAGTTCCGGCTCGCTTGTCGGAGCCGAGGGCGTTGCGAAAAGCGCAGTCGGTTGAGGAGATGCTGAAGATGCAGCAGGCAGACTTGGGGTTGGGATGCAGGCAGCTAATCCTACGGCCAGAAGTAGACCGAGAGAGACCAAAAGAGAAGAGGTGATAGGAAGTTCTCTACGGCTGTTCCACATCCCGCGCTTCGCCTTCGATAATTTCTGAATTCGTCTCAGCAGAGGGGGTTTCGGTTTTCTTTTCCAACGCGGCCAAGTGTTCAGCAACTACTTCATCAGGGCAAAGAGCGATAAAGAGCGAAGTGCTTAACAAAAGAATGGCCGCGTCATCCAAGGCGCCGATCACCGGCAATGTCAGGCCGGGGGCTAGATCCACCGGGAAAAATAGATAGACCAGCGCACCGATAGGCAAAAGTTTCAGGAAGAAATTTACGCGTCGGTCGCCCATCAGGCGCAGAATTAATTTGAGGCGACGGACAATGTCTTGCAAGACACCATCGCGCGGGGAAACGATAAGGTCGGTTTTTGAGGGCATAACAAACTCCTGAAAAAAGATAGCAACATACAAGCACGTGATGCCGAGGTCACGGCGCATGTGTAAGGAGCCGATTGTCTGTATTATACGAGAAGTGGGGTAAAATTCCAGACATCTATAGCGGTATTTAATCTGCTGACGCTTGATCATCTTGGCGAATGGTACGATACGAACGCACTTCATTCCACCTTGTGAGGAGGGGTTGGAATGCCACTTTTTGTCGAGAAAATTCGCGCCATTTGTTTTGACGTGGACGGCACGCTGAGCGATACCGATGACCTGATGCAGCAACGATTGGAACGTCTCTTTCGCCCTTTTCGATTTCTCTTCAAGGGGCAAGACATCAGTCGCGCAGCGCGGCGGTTAGTGATGGCCAGCGAGACGCCGGCAAACTTTTTGATTGGTATACCCGATCGAATTGGGCTGGACGATGAAATCTTTGCGCTCTTCGATTGGATGGCACGCCGTACTAGCCGACCGCCGAAGAAATTCTTGATAATCCCCGGCGTGCGGGAGATGCTGGAGGTTTTGGTCACGCGTTATCCACTGGCGGTTGTCTCGGCGCGGGATACTCGGACGACCGGTTATTTTCTTGACCAGTTCGATTTGCGCCGTTATTTCCAGGTTATTGTCACAGCGCAGACGTGCGAACATACCAAGCCCTATCCCGATCCTGTGCTTTACGCTGCGAAAACGATGGGGGTTCCACCTGATGAGTGCTTGATGGTCGGCGATACCATCGTGGATATCTACGCCGGAGGGCGTGCTGGTGCGCAAACGATTGGCGTGCTATGCGGGTTTGGCGAAGAAGACGAGCTGCGCCGGGCCGGCGCCGACATGGTTTTGGCTACCACGCCAGAAGTGTGTTCTGTGCTGCAGGCAAGTTAGAACGCCAAGCGGTTGCTTGGGGAGAAACGAATTGCTCCGATCATCTATGCTCTTAGCAACAACTCTCCACGACATGAGCAACTGAGGGTTATCCGGTTGGGCATTCGTGCAAAATTTCAGGAAAGGGTTTGAAAATGACTCGTAATGTTTTACTGACCCTCCTTCTGGTTAGTTTGGTGATGAGCGCTTGTTCGTCTCGAATCAATTCGACAGACCGGCCAACGCAGACGGATGAAATTACCCTGCCCATACCTTCGGGCATCGAGAAGGCGACTCTGGTGCTGGTCTTTAGCACCGGAACGCTCAAGCTACGCTCGGATGGCGATTCCTTAATCAGCGGCACGGCCACGTATAACGTTCCGGACTTCAAACCGCAAGTGACCTTTGAGGAGGGTAACGTGCGGATTGAACAAGGTGCCTGGAATCCCGGCTATTTCCCAGACATTCGCCAGTTGAAAAACGAGTGGGAGTTTAGGTTGGGGAATTTTCCTATTGACCTCCAGATTGAAGCCGGAGCGTATAAGGCGGAATATGAGCTGGGCGGGCTCTCCTTGATGAATTTGACCGTTCAGGATGGCGCTTCGGAGGTGAAACTGAACTTTGCGCGCCCGAATCAGGTCGAGATGGCACTCTTTCGGTACCAGACCGGCGCCTCGAATGTGACGTTGAGCGGCTTGGGCAATGCGAATTTCACGGCATTAGATTTTAACAGCGGGGCAGGAAACTATATTCTGGATTTTTCCGGCGAATGGAAGCGCTCAGCCAGTGTCAATATCGAAACAGGCGTCAGTAACCTCACACTGGTTATCCCGAAAGGGATGGCGGCACAGGTGACAGTGGCTGGAGCGGTTGCAAATGTCGCCTTTCCCTCCCATTGGACTCAACAAGCGAATGTGTATACCCAGACCGGGGAGGGACCGCTCTTGACCATCTTGGTGGAAATCGGCGCCGGAAATGTGACGATTAGCCACTGAACCACCGAGCACGTTTAAACCTCAGGAAGGAGGGCCTGGTCTCCTTGCTTTCGTGAACAGCTCAGAAAATTTTCCTCCAATCCAGACAACTCATACGGAAATTCGGAGTAAAAGGTCATATTTTGTCTATGACCTCCATCACTAGCCAAAAAGAGAATAATCCATACAATCAGATAAAGATTGCCCAATTCGAAAGGAAATCGGACTATGCAAATCACTCGACAGGCGGATTATGCAATTCGAGCTGTGCACTATTTGAGCCGCGTGGGAAATCAGCGCGCCGCGACCAGCACGGTTGCTAAAGAAATGAAGATACCCCCTTCGTTTCTGGCAAAAATTATTTCGCAACTCTCGATTGCCGGAATTGTCCAGACCTCACGCGGCGCCCATGGCGGCGTGAGGTTGGCACGCCCTCCCGAGGAAATTACATTGCTGGACGTTGTCGAGGCGATTGACGGACCGATTCACCTGAATGAGTGTGTTGCAGACCCAGCGAAATGTGAATTCTCTGAGTACTGCATCATGCATCCGGTGTGGGTCGAAGCACAGCAGATTTTGGCAGAACGGTTGCGTTCAACAACCTTTGCCAATCTGAAACAGCAAGAGTAGATTTTTCTCTCGAAAACCGCCGGTCTTCCCGGCGGCTTTTTGTCAGATAGGGGGGCCTTCTGATATACTTTGCCGTGAATCTAAGACTTTGACACAAGGAGCTACTATGACTCTGTCTCAACGTTGGGACCTTTCGAATGTCTATCCTTCGCTTGAGTCGCCGGAATATGAAGCAGCCTTTGCCTCCATGAGAACTCAGATCGAGTCCTTGGAGACGCTGTTCAAGGAAAAAATAGCCGCTGCCGATGCCGGCGTTCCTGTCTCTACACTTGCTCCGTTGATGGGGGAGGTGATCGACCGATTGAATGCTCTCTTGGAATTGAGCGGCACCCTGCGTGCTTATGTGATGTCGTTTGTTGCTACCGATTCGCGCGATACCCTCGCCGCCAGGAAGATGTCCGAATTCCAAATGACCGCTGTGCGTTTACAAATGCTCGGCCACCAATTCCAAGCTTGGGTTGGCAAGCTTTCTCCGGTGCTGGAGGACATCATTGCGACCAACCCAACCGCTGGTCAACACGCTTTTGCCTTGCGAGAAGCCGCTGAACAATCTCGTTATTTAATGAGCGAGGCAGAAGAATCGCTGGCAGCCGAACTCGGCCTGAGCGGCACAAACGCCTGGAGCAAATTGCAAGGGACGATTACCTCGCAGCTGACCGTCGAGTTTGAACTCGACGGCGAAGTGCGGAAGCTTCCTATGCCAGCCCTGATTAACCTGCACTCTCATCCAGATGAATCGGTGCGAAAGCGCGCCTATGAAGCAGAACTGAAAGCGTGGGAATCGGTGCGCGAACCTTTGGCAGCTTGTTTGAACGGAGTCAAGGGTTGGGCTAACACGCTGAACCGGCGACGTGGTCGCACGGACGCGCTGCATCAGGCGCTTGACCTAGCTCGCATCGATCGCTCCACGCTCGAAGCGATGCTTTCGGCCATGCAGGCTTCCTTCCCCACCTTCCGACGTTATTTCGCTGCCAAGGCGCGTCGCCTGGGCAAGGAAAAACTGGCTTGGTGGGATATTTTCGCTCCCTTGGGCGAATCGAAACAAACCTTCACCTTTGAAGAGGCTCATGAATTCATCGTCCGCAACTTTGCCTCGTTTTCAACAGAGCTGGCCGAATTTGCCGATCACGCTTTTAAGAACCGCTGGATAGACGCTGAACAACGCGAAGGGAAACGCGGCGGAGCATTCTGCATGGGTGTTCCGGGCGTCAAAGAAAGCCGCATCTTATGCAATTTCGACGGCTCGCTCGACCAAGTCAGCACAATTGCGCACGAATTAGGACACGCTTTCCACAATCACTGTGCCTATCAAGCCGGCAAGACCGAAATGCAACAAGAAACGCCAATGACGCTGGCCGAAACTGCTTCCATCCTGTGCGAAACGATTGTGATGGAGGCTCTCCTCAAAGAAACAACCGACTCGCAAGCGCAATTGGCTATTTTAGAAACCCAACTGATTGGGGATGCCCAGGTGATTGTCGATATCTATTCACGCTTCCTCTTCGAAAAGGAAGTCTTTGAACGACGTCAAACGGCCGAGCTCAGCCCGGATGAACTGTGCGAAATTATGGAGCGCGCCCAAAAGTCCACCTACGGCGACCTGGCAGCCTATCATCCCTACATGTGGACTTGGAAACCACACTACTATTACGGCGGTTTGCCGTTCTACAACTTCCCCTACGCGTTCGGCCTGCTCTTTGGCATCGGCTTATATCAGATTTATCAACAGCGCGGCGCCGCTTTTCTCCCCGACTACAAGGCGCTCCTTGCCTCTACCGGCGAAGCGACTGCAGCCGACTTGGCAGCCCGTTTTGGCATTGACATCCGTTCACAGAAGTTCTGGGAGGATAGTTTGGCCGTGATCGGGCAAAGAATTGAGCGCTATTGCGCTCTTTAGGCTATAATTCCCCCAAATGACGAAGTCCCACGCTTGAAGTCAGGTGTGGGACTTCGCGAGGTTTGAGATAGTTCAGACAAAACAAGGCTGGTTCAATCCAACGGCATAATTGCCCGAATACCGGAACGTGTTTTTTCTAACTTGACCAGGCTTCCCCGGCCGAGTAAGCCGATTTTCAGCTGGCGTTGTATCACTTCAATTGGCACAAAGATTTCATCATCGTCTTCGTCATCCAGGCGCTTGACAAACGCACCGATTTCGGGAGAGACATACGAGATTCGACCGGCGATGAATTGAATCAGATTGTCATTCTCTTCCCCGTTTTCCTGCTCTTCTTCTGAAGGCGCTAGAACCTTTTCTTCGTCCAGATCAGACATACGAACCTCTTTTCCAAAACCAATAGTCAAGCATAACTATTATACGCGTTTCGCCGACCAAAGCAATCTTACTTAATTGCTCGTTTGTTTGACGATCAAATAACCGGCATGCGAAATTCCAAGCAGAGCGACCAGGCTATCGGAGAAGGGCGGTAATTCCACCGAAGCAGCCAATCGCCAATGGGCCTCCGCTCCGAGCATACCCCATATCAAAGTCCCGTAAATAAAGACCAGGAGGACGGTGAAAAAGAACATCTGTACTTTAGCCGGGTCCACCACCCGATAGTTGCTGACCAATTCGCCCCGGAAGATGTCGCTCCAGTCGGCTTGGTCGATGCTATCGTTGGTGTGTACATCTCCCAAAGCGCCTTCCCGAGCCTTATTGAGGCTATCGAGTTCCTTGAGGACCTCTTGCAAAGCGGCTTCGGCGCGCTCGAATTCGAGTTTTTCGGTTGGCAAGAGTTCTTTGTTGATCCGATCAATCCGCAGGAGGGTGGCAGGATGGTCGGGGTCGGTTTCTGGTTTGTTGCGTAGGCGAGAAAGCTCGGCCATTAAATCGTTTAAGCGTTGTTTAGCTTCTTCGACTGCTCGTTGCAGAGTATCTCGCCGTTTGGTTGCGGCCGCAATTTGTTCCATAAGCAATTGCATTTTACGGCTGCTTTGAGTCTCAGCTTTGGCGCTCTTGATATACGTGGCGCCGGCCAGCGAAGCCGTGCTGATGCCCATGGCTATCAGTAATTCTTCGGGGAATTTGATATGGAGCGGATCGAAGGCTGTGTCAGAAGCCCATTTGACCTCACCTGTCAACAAAGGAATTGTCCGGTCAAGTGCAATTACACTGAACGCCGAGAGCGCTAAGAGTGTCCAGAGCGTGATTTGTAAGCGTGAGAGACTCAACTTATTGCGCGAATCAATCAAAATCCCGACCCAGCGACCGCCAACCAGCTTGTTCTTCTCATTTCTTTCCCCGGTGACATGCTTTCCCAAGGCAGCTAGAAAGGCAACAAAGATGACCAAAATCAACAACCAACGCACTTGAATGGGAATGCTCCCTATCAAGCCGACAACCAGGGTGGCGGCTACGAATGCGAATACAAGGATGAGCATACCATTCTCCTTCAGGGACAACTTTATCGAAATTATAGTGTCTTTGCCCTAGAAAGCAAGCCTCTTGGGCCTGAAGTGCAGACATGATTAGGGACAAAGTATGAAGTATTCGAGCTATGCTTGGCGTTAGAGTTTTTGTATGTGGCAGATGCTTTGCTTGGCCATTGTGGGACCAAGGTTGTCATCAATAACAGCAGTCCAGCCCTTACCTCTGCCCCTGCTCTTACCGCTTTCTGTCTCTGTGGTGAGCGAAAGCCAATTTCCAAACTTCAGCCTCTGCAACTTGGTACAGTCGAGAGG
This sequence comes from Anaerolineales bacterium, assembly GCA_025056515.1. Lineage (GTDB taxonomy): Bacteria > Chloroflexota > Anaerolineae > Anaerolineales > Villigracilaceae > UBA877. The sequence goes on along the minus strand of JANWWB010000139.1, from coordinate 6,094 downwards.
AGAATAGCTGATTGTGCAACGGCATGACAACCATGACCAATTTGCGGAAATGGAGCCGAGCGCGCTTAGTTGGTGTGTTGATTCCCATGTTTAGGCCCAACCGCCGGACATCCAGCCGCGCGGATAGTGATTCTTGAGGACACCTTGGACGACTTTTCCCCATCCTAAAGGCCAGCCATTGACCGTCACAACTGTCCAGCTGCGGCCGTTGCCGCCGTCTAAGCTCTCACCGCGTAGATATGCCCGTATTTCACGGCTGTCGACAGGTAGGTCTATGGCTCGTTGCATCTGATCTGGACGTAAAAAGAGCGCTAATGCATGCGCTGGCTCAAAGCGTCCTTTCTTGAAAGTTCCTAGCCAAACTCCAGGCATAATCAGACGCAGATCGCCGAAGTCGGGCATAGTTTCCGGAAGGAGGTATAAACGTTCGGCACGCACCCGCAACCGTTCTTCTGACCAGCGAATCTTGAGCGTCTCCGCGGCGAACGCTGCCCATTGCTCATATTGGATGCGGTTTGGCTTTTCCAGGCGTTCATCGGGTAATCGGGTGGCTTCTTCACCTGATCGTCTGCGTAGCCGGCAGAGAAAGTGTCCATCGCCAAAAACTCGATGTGGAAACAGGCGCACGGCCCGTTGTAATGCCTGTTGCAGAGATGGCTTGAGAGGCATTTTCAGCCATTCCGGGCGGCCGCGTTCGAAACCGGGGAAGGAGGACAAAGCTTCCACTTCGAAGTCGGAATGTTCCTGTAAAAAACGGGCCAAAACGCCCTCATTTTCCTCTGGAGCAAATGTGCACGTGGAGTAGAGCAAACGTCCGCCGGGGCGCACAAGGTGGGCCGCTGTGCGCAGAATGTTGGTCTGGCGCAAAGCGCAACCCTCGACCATGTCTGGCGACCAGTCGCGGCGGGCTATGGGGTCTTTGCGAAACATCCCCTCGCCGGAACACGGAGCATCTACCAAGACGCGATCGAACCAGGCGCCGAAATGCTCGGCTAACCGTTCGGGCGTCTCGTTGGTTACGACGACATTGCCGGCCCCCCAGCGTTCCAGGTTGACAATGAGATGTCCAATGCGCTTTTCTTTGATTTCGTTGGCGACCAGCAAACCGCGGCCTTGCATCAGGGTAGCCAGATGGGTGGTTTTGCCTCCCGGAGCGGCAGTCAAGTCCAAAACGCGCTCGTTCGGTTGTGGTTCTAAAGACGGAGCGACGGCCATTGCCGAAGGGTCTTGCAAATAATACAATCCGGCGAGATGATAGGGGTGGAGGCCGAGCGAATGGTCACTTTCAGTTAATTGCCAGGCCGCTTGGCACCAGGGAATGGCTTCGCCTAAGGGAAAGGAAAGCAAAGCACGAAATTCCCCTGCCGAGAGTTTGAGCGTGTTCAAGCGCAAGCCGCTGGCCGGCTTTGCCTCCAACGAAGCACAGAAGGCGTCGAATTCATCCCCCAGAAAATGTGACATGCGCTCCAAAAAGAGAGGTGGTAGGGGAACAACCCGTCCTAACACGTGAATCGACCCCGAGGCAAGATGACCGGAGGACACCTAACCCAGGTAATCTCGTAGAGGACGGCTTCGGCTGGGGTGACGCAATTTGCGTAGGGCCTTGGCTTCGATTTGTCGGATGCGTTCGCGAGTGACATCGAAATAGCGGCTGACCTCTTCCAGGGTATGGTCTTGCCCATCTATCAGGCCAAAGCGCAATTCCAGGACTTGGCGTTCTCGCTCGGTCAGAGAGGAAAGGATTGATTGCACCTGTTCCCGAAGAATCTCGCGCGAAGCGGCGTCCAATGGCTCCAACGCATCTACATCTTCAATGAAATCTCCCAGTTGACTGGCGTCCTCCTCGCCGCTGACTGGACCCTCAAGCGAGACCGGATCTTCGGCTGCGTGCAAGGTGCGTTCGACCCGGCTGCAAGCAGCCTCCCAGCGTTGTTGCAGGTCGAGAGGCAACGGTCGTTCTTCTGCGCGGGCGCGCAAGATAGCCTGCACATCTTCGGGAGAAAGAAAGCCGGATTCCAGGGTCAATTCCTCAATGGTCGGTTCGCGGCCGAGTTGTTGGGTCAAGCCTCGTTGGATGCGTAGCAAACGGCTGATGGTCTCAAACAAATGGACTGGAATGCGGATGGTTCGCGCTTGTTCGGCAATCGAGCGATTGATAGACTGGCGAATCCACCAGGTGGCATAGGTGCTGAATTTATATCCGCGGCGGGCATCAAATTTGTTGACCGCTCGAAGCAAACCTAGATTCCCCTCTTGAATTAGGTCGAGGAAGGAGATTCCTCGCCCGACATACCGCTTCGCAATGCTAACGACCAGACGTAAGTTGGCGCGAATAATCGTATTTGTCGCCTCTTCTGCACGTTGACGCGCAGCTTCGACCTCCTCTTTCAGGACTTCTTCTGGTGGTAGGTGACGGTGGAGAGTCCGGATGGTGGGCACAGCGTTGTGGGCGGTCAAATAGGTTTTGAACCAGGAAGCATAAGAGGCGGGTAATAAATAAAAAATGACAAAGATGAGATAGACTTGTGTGACAAAGCTATCCCAGATGGGGTCACTTCCCCATGCTTTTTGTGTCATGATAGCATGCACGTAGGAGGGTTCTTTTGAAATCCAAGAATTGCGTAGGGCTTGTGCTTCTGTCAGAATCTGCATCAGATGTGGAATTTCTAAATGCAAACGTTCTGCGTCTTCTTGTAAGCGCTTCCAGGCTGTCGTTAAATCGCTGAGCAGACAGTGGTACAGTTTGACGATAGGAGTTTCTGTTGTCTGACGGCTGGAGTCGTGCTGGCGACGCTGGGTGGCCAGCATGAGGCGACGTGCTTCGATCATGGTTGCCAGCCGGAACTCGCTGACTATGTCCAGCAATTCCACTTGCCCGATTTCGCGCAAGTATAGTCGTACTGGGTCTTCCGAGAGTTCTACAAGCAAGTCCTCATGCTCGATATCAAGCAAATCTTCCGGCAGAGTGTTTTCTTCTTCGGGTCCGAAGTGCTCTTCGTTCAGATCGAGGGGCTCGTCATTCGCGTTGGGTTTTCGGCCTTTTTCAACGTCAGTGGGAAGGAGAGGCCCCTTTTTCTTTCTGGAGCGAGGCGATGGAGCGGTGGACGATGTTGAGGCTTTGTTTCGAGGCATATCACTTGACTCCGTTGCGAGAGAAACGCGCCCGGTCAAGTGCCTGGCGCAGACGAAGATGTTGAGCCACCATGTGCCGATAGGTTTCAGCCATCAGGCTATCTTCTTCTATTAGGTAACGTAATTGCGTCGCATGCTCATCGAGGAGGCGGCGTCGAAGCAGAATGATCGAGCGAAACAAGTCTTCTAAAAGGCGTTCATCAGTTAAGTTGAGCGTTTGACCCGATTTTAAAATAGATTCTACCGTTGGGACGAGCGCCGGCGGCAGGGTTTCCAGGATATATTCCGCAGGGTCGTGTCGATCTTGCTCCAGCGAAGCACGCACTTTCTGAAAAAGAATCTGGTGCTGAGTGTCGGTAAAATCTTCGGCCGAGGCCCGTTGGAGATGATTCTCTTGAAGAGCTCGATCGAGACGGCTCAGTAAGTCGGGACGGTGCAACAAAATGCTGAGGCAATGCGCTTCCACTTTGTGAGAAGAGGCTGTAAGCAAGACTCTTAGGGGAGAAGGCGCCGAACGCGACGGGGCGGTCCCTTCACTTTGTGGAGGAAGCCGCCGGCCCCGCACCCCCACCGGCTGCCCGCTCAGCAAGGCGCGTTCGTCTACCCTAAGAAAGCGCGCTAACCCCTGGCGGTATTCCTCGCGCTCGACAGGATCAGAGATTTCTTCGATAAGTGGTAGCACTTGTGATGCGATTTCGACTTTGGTCATTGGATCGGTCAAGTCACGCCCCTCAGCTAGGGTGTACATCACGTGTAGGACAATCGGGCGCGCTTCTTCCACCAAACGCTGCCAGGCTTGGGGATCGCGTTGTACCAATTCATCGGGATCAACCCCCTCAGGCAGAACAGCAACGCGCAAATCGGCCTGCAAGCGCGCTTTGTGGCGCAACAGACCGCGCGCATCAAAGACGCTTTCCATTTGGCGATCAAGAGCCTGACGCGCCGCCTCTAGCCCGCTAAAGACAGCTTTGCGGCCCGCAGCATCCGGGTCAAGGGCGAGCACAATACGCTGTGTGAAGCGTTTGAGTAGACGGAGTTGTTCCTCGGTGAGCGCCGTTCCCATGGGCGAGATTACGTTCTCAAAGCCGGCTTGGTGCAGAGCAATAACATCTAGATACCCTTCGACAATCACTGCTCGCCCAGCAAGGCGAATCGCCTTGCGCGCCCGGTCGAGGCCGTAAAGCAGACGACTTTTGGAAAAGAGGGAAGTTTCAGGTGAATTGAGGAACTTTGGAAAATCATCTGACCTGAGGATGCGAGCGCCAAAACCGCACAACCTCCCCTGTTCATCGCGAATTGGAATAGTGATGCGCTCGCGAAAACGGTCGAACAGATGGCGCGTTCCATCGGCACGTAGACCAGCTTCTTCAGCACGTTGCGAGACCAGACCACAGTCGATCAGCTCTTGTTCTCGGTAGCCACGTGAGGTCATGTAGCGGAGCAGATTATCCCAACCGCGCGGGGCGTACCCCAAGCCAAAGGTTTCGATGGTCGTATCAGTCAGGTGCCGTTCTTCCCGCAGATAGCGTAGCGCAGCGCGGCCTTCCTCGGTGTGACGCAATTGATGACAAAAATATAGCGCAGCATCTTCTAAGGCACGGCGCAAACGCTCGTTCTGGTCTTTTTCCTCCTGTCGGCGCGGAGCATAGGCTGCTAATTGGACACCAGCGCGTTGGGCCAGGAATTCGAGCGCCTCGCTGAAATCCCAACCTTCTTTTTTCATCAAGAACTTAAAGATATCGCCTCCCTCGTTACATTGACCAAAACAATGCCAGGTTTGACGCTCGGGTGAGACCACGAACGAGGGCGTCTTTTCGGCGTGGAAGGGGCACAGGCCAATGTAATTCCGGCCAGAGCGGCGTAGTTTGACCGTCTCGCTAATCAGATCCACGATGTCGATGCGAGATTTGATTTCGTCAATTTGCGACATAGCTCATTTCGCTTAGGCCTGCTCAGGGCTTGTGCTGGCTTATCATCCAGCTTATGGCCAGATTTTAGGAATTTCTGTCTCGAAGAATTGAGTGAATTATAGACGCGGTTGAAAGGCGATGCAAGCAAAGCCGCTGAGGTTCAGATGAAACTTGTGACAAACCCTTACAGACGTTTCCGCAGCGGATTTTCATGGAATTTGCAGATTGATTTGCAAATTCCGGCGTAGAACTTTGCGTCAGTCTGGTCGAGAAGGTCCTAGCCCAAATTTTGTCTGGACTTCGAGGGTTGTTCTTCTGGGCAAACCAATCGCACCATCCGGTCCGGATTTCATGCGGCGATCGCAGACTGCCGGGAGACAGTTTGTGGTTCGCTTTGGCAGGCGACATCTACGCTTGGGTTGAGGGCAGTGGTGTAGCAGTGGCCGTTTTGCGTGTTGCAGAAGGAGGAGCAGGAGTAGTCGGGAGAGGTGGGCGCTGGCGGGGTCAGGTTGGTGGTTTGGCAGGCGGAGTTTTTGAGGATGCCGCAGCCGGCATAGGTGCAAAAATCGGTCTGCAGACAGCCGGGAGGAGGAGAGACGCAGTTGTATCCGCCGAGAGTGGGAAGAGGCGGGGTCGCGGTCGGGGTGGCGCCGGGAATTGTTGGTGTTGGGGCAGGGGTGTTGGTTGGAGGAGGAAGGCATTGATACCAAGGAGCGCAGTATCCGCTGCAGCATTGGCTATGATAGGAACAATAGGAGTAATTCGAAAGACAAGAAGGGGTATTGGTGGGTCTTGGAGAAGGGGTATTGGTGGGAGGAGGAAGAGGAGCACATTTATCAGTGTTGGGGTTGCAGTATTCAGAACAGCATTGAGTATGATTGCTACATAAAGCGCCATTTGCTTTGCAAGAAGGGGTATTGGTGGGTCTTGGAGAAGGGGTATTGGTGGGGGGACAAGGACCGCAGCAGATTTGGATGGGTACAGGACAAGTTCTTGAAGAATAACGGCAAGTGCCGGGATTGCAGGTGGATGAGTAGGTGCAGGAAAAACCA
>JANWWB010000135.1 GCA_025056515.1 Anaerolineales bacterium | reverse complement strand
CGTCCGCTCCAAAATAGCCATGGTCATCGTATTAGCAATGCCAATAGCCGCTACCAAGAGAGCAATCGCCCCTACCCCGCCAAAGATAAATTGCAAGATGAGATAGAAATTATTGATACCTTGCACAACCGATAGCGGCGTATACGCCTGAAACCCCATCTCGACAATTCGATTGTTGACCTCTAGAACATGCTCTACAGCATCCACCTTCACCAGCACCATACTGTAACCGGTTTTATCGTAACTAATCCTTTGCCCGCTAAACCACTCGTTGAACCGCTTGACATCGTCCAAAGGCATGAGGACCGACCAATCGGTCTCGCCCATCGTTTCGGTCAAAATACCCACCACGCGCACATTGATAGTCTTGCGAATCTCATTGCCCTGTTGGTCCCATTTCGAAAGCACGATTGTGAGCGTTTTTCCATATAAGTCAGGAGGCGGAGGCGGTTCCTGGCCTGGACGCAGATAAGGATTATAGAAATTCCGGGCGACCTGCGGACCGACAATAACGGTTCCTCGCTCCAGGGTCAACACCCCCTGCTGTGCCTGCAAGCCCATCTCAGCCAGGTCCTCGACCCCAACCCCCATGATTCCGACATACGCCTCCAGTCGTTTGAACTTCAAGACGGCGCTGCCCCAGAGATACTCGCGCGGGATGACCGCTACAACGCCGGGAATGGAGCGTAGCTCCTGCAACGCTCGATTGGTAAGCAATTTTTGTTCGGGCGGTTGATCCGGCCCTTTGTCCCCGCCCCCTCCACTGCCTCCCCCACCCCCCGGGCCAACTACATACACCCCTTCACCGCTATAGGTGGGTGAGACCTGAATCATGGTCAGGTCGCCAATCCCATACAATTGCTCATTAGCGTTCTTCTGCAAGCCGATGGCCAGGGAGACCAGGATCACCACTGCGGCGGTCCCAATCACGACACCAATCGCCGTTAGGACAACGCGCCCCTTACGACGACCAAGATTAGCGGAAATCAGGCGCAGCAGGTCAAGGAATTGCATGAGTGTCAACTCATTCTCTGCAGCCCTGGGTTTTACCCTTTGCCGCTGCGCGAACCGGAAGGCAACGGCACAGGCACTTCAGGCACAGGGGTCGGCGTACGGACACCGCTATCTAGGCCAAGCAAGCCCAGAAGGAAGCGCCATACTTTCTGCCAGAATGTCTCCTCTGAAGGGGTAGGGAGCAGTTCAACGTCTTCCTCTGGCGCTGGGGCCAAGTTTGAAGGTGATTCGAGCACTTCTACTGTGAGCGTCTGCGTAACCTGGCGCAGCTGATTGAAGTCATCGAGATATCCTACCGTTACGGTCAACTGGGCAAGACCGGCAATTTCAGGGGTAAAGAGAGCATCCAACGGAAAATAGCCGCCCGTCTCAAGCGCGCCAACCATCGCTTGACCGTTCTCAACCGTGCCGGCGGTCGTGGTCACTTTCATCATGCCCAAGATGCAAGAATGCTTTCCCTGATTAATGACTTGAATCGGGAGCAAACCAGGCTGGCCGACATAGAAAGTATCCAGCGGTTGATAGAAGCCAATCTCCACCTGCGGCAGGCGATAGACCAACAAGGTGATCACCTGCTCTTCAACGACCGGAATGCCGTTGGCATTGGTATAAAGAAACGAAATCTTCATCGGGTACGCGCCGGGATTGGTGCTGACATTGACAATCAAATCTTGTCCGGCTTCAAGTTTTCCGCCCGCCTCCAGATTGCCGAGCACCTTGACGTTCGAAGTACCAACCGGAGCAAAGTTGTTAAACTCGCCACCTCCGGCTGAAACCCCTGGCGACGGTGTACCGCTGCTGCTCCCCACACCGCCCACCACCATCGTAATATCTCGCGCTCCCAGCGTTCCGACATTTTCAACAGTCAACAAGAGGCGAAACCTGGTCCCCGGTTGGAGTGTCTCCACATCCGTTCGGTAAGTGGTGATGACAAGGCGAGAATAGCGCGTCATGGTTGGCGTAGGAGTGCGCACCGGCGCGCCGCCACCTCCCCCACCGCGCTGGGCAACCGGCAAATATAAGGTAAACTTCTCCGAGTAGGAGGTCCCGCCCTGATCATAGTAAATGACGTTCATCTCTACTATGACCAGGCTCTTGCCGGTCAAGGAGGAAACAGCGATCATCGCCTGACTCAGGTCGACCTTGCCCACCACACCCAGATTGCCCGCCGCAATCACACCGCCATTGCGAAGCATGAGCAAATCCGGCGAAGTGAACGTGACCTGAATGCCATAAGCGGTTGAGCCGCCGGCGTTATCCAGGCTGACCGAAAGGACAAACTCCTGTCCTGTAACGATTGCGCCGCTATTGGTTGAATAGGAATCAATCACAACCTGTGGGCGGGCGAAAGGGGTCGGCGTTGCAGGCGGTGCTTGTACCGTCAGAGCGTCCATGAGCGTTGCCGACCCGACGCCTGGCACATCAACACTCACATCATACACCCCCGGGGCAAATCCCGCCGGGACAACCGCCGTTAGCGTAGTAGCGCTTACATAGGTGGTCGGCAAAATGTTTGCATCGAGTCTCACGATCGCCGCAGGTGTGAAATCGGTACCCGTGACGGTAATCGTTGTCGAAGCGCTGTTGACCACTGTCATGGGGCTGACCGATGCCACCGTCAGGGCCGCTTGTGCCGACAAGGGAGTCGCCAAGGAGAGCAAGAGCATACCGCTTAAAAGAACAACCAGCGCAAGTTTGTTTTTCATGTCCTTGTTTGCCTTTCACAAGAAAGTTACCGGCCCCTAGCCGTTCTAAAGAGCAGGCTGCATCACAGCCGCCTGATATTCCGATTCGCTAACGATCTTGCCATCTAGCAAGAACAGCCTGTGAGTGGCAAAGCGCGTCATGCGCGGATCGTGCGTCACGACCAATACTGTCCGACCGGAGCGGTACAACTCAAAGAGCAATTGCATAATACCGGCGCCTGAGGCAGTATCCAAGTTCCCCGTCGGTTCATCGGCCAGAATCAGAAGTGGGTCGTTGACCAAAGCACGCGCAATTGCAACACGCTGCTGCTCGCCACCGGAAAGTTCATTTGGACGATGATGAGCGCGCTCGGCTAAGCCAACCCGTTCCAACAACGCTAGAGCGCGTCGCCGCCGTTCCGCCGAGGCAACCCCGGCGAATTGCATCGGGAATGCTACGTTTTCCAGGGCGCTCATACTCTGAATCAAGTTGAATGCCTGAAAGATAAATCCTACCGTTTGGCGACGGAAGAGCGCCAAGTGGTTCTCATCGAGCGCCTCCAAGCGTTGCCCGTTCACCTCGAGCAAGCCAGAAGTCGGCCGGTCAAGGCCACCGATGAGATGAAGCAGCGTGCTTTTTCCAGAACCAGATGGTCCCATGACCACTGTGAACGAGCGAGGCGGAATATCTACATCCACGCCATCCAACGCACGAACCAAGGTTTGCCCCATGGGATAGTGCTTTGAAAGGCTGTGCGCGCGGATCAAGGGAGCGTCCATACTGCTTCAGAATGGCTGATTAATGATCATACCACTCAGGCTGGTCAAAAGCGCTCCTAAGCCGGCCTGTGCTGTCAGCGCTAGGGCCAGGACAACCAAGGTTGCGGTAATGGCTTTTCCGGTTGAAAGACCATCCAGCCGTTGGAAGCCGAAAACAAGCAACACAGCGCGCCAAATTAAGAAAATATCAACCTGTTCCAGCAAACCGGCCAAGAACAGCGCGCCACCGCTTGTGCTGGTCACAAATCCCGAAAGCCCGGGACTGGTGATGGTATGCCCAACGCTCAGCATATATCCGACGCGAAGCAAGTCACGCAATGCAAGAGGCAAGCTGGCCCAGGCCACGATGACCAGCGCCGAAGCCATATGGCTGCGGCCGCCTAGGAGAGTAGAGGCCAAATGCAAGAAGCCGCTTAGAATGCTCCATCCCAACCACAAACCTGCTAGGTTTACAACTGCCGGGATGACATACAGAAACACAGGACTTTGCATTGCTTGCATCGCCTGCTTGTAATTCTTTTGCATTTCGGGGGTCCACCACTCCCAGCCAGGTGGTAGGGGCATTTCGCCCATAGCCGCTGCGCGGGCGCGCAGCAAACCGCTCACCAACACAGTTAGGAGGAGCGTCAAGCTCAAAGTCAGCATCGGCGCCACCCAGGATAGCCTTTCCTGTTCCGCCAGCTGCGCAAACTCATGCCGAGGGAAAAATAGGAAGCGAACCAGCCGCTTAAGGGGCCTGGAGGCTGAGGAAAGGACGGTTGGAGTAGTTTCTGTCATCGAATCTCTTCTCAGAAGTAGATTGAGAAAACACAACACTTGTGACACGAAGCAAGCAAACCGATCTGTGCGCAAGATACTATAAGCATGATCGTCAAAGCGCCTTCCAGCATAGCTAGGTCACAAAACTCTTCAAGACATCCTTGTCTGAAAGTTTCTCGGAAGTCTCTTGCAATGACCAACCTAACCGTTTGGAGAGAACAATCCTTGTTGCCGTTGCTAAGGGTGATTTCTCTGGCCAAGAGCTTGAGAAGCCGCCCAAAAGCGGCTTACGCCCCAAATCAGCCTGCTTCGGCGCCCAAACCATGAGCCGAGGACGTCAGTCACCCGGCGGGTATGACTAAGAAAGGCGTTAGGTATCTAGCCTGGATACATTACATATAGACGCCAGCAGAGAAAGAAAAGTTCCTACCAAGCAAATACCCAAATAGCCTGAATTCTCATCTAACTCTGCGACAAACATTCCAGCACTCAACCCTGACATCCTTGGTGTTCCACAACCTCTCGTTTTGCGCATCCTTTCTGTTGCGTGTTCAGAGATTCTCTCTTTTCCATGCTACGATTCGGTTAGTTTTGGAGCCGCTCCTATGGGATCAACTCCACCAACGTCATTTCCGGCGGGCAGAGAAAACGTATGCGAGGCAAGAGCAAACCTTCCATGCCGATGCCGCGGCTGACGTAGAGCGTGGTTGCACCAAGCTGGTAACGCCCCATCTCATACCGCTTGCCATAAACCGAGAATGTGACCAGCGCGCCGTAGAACGGCAGGCGAATTTGTCCGCCGTGCGTGTGCCCGCTCAAATAAAGGTCGATGCCATGAGCCGAGGCAGTTTCGGCGACATCCGGACTGTGATGGAGCAAAATCGTATAATCGGCCGGAGGGGCAGATTCGGCTACGCGGCTCAACATTTGCCGGTCCAAGAGGATATTGTGTGTCATGGTCACACCGATGAGATTCAACCTCCCACCGGGAAGGGAAAGAGAAACGACCTCATTTTCAAGAACGCGGATATTTTCCAGCTCACGAAAGAGAGCTGCCATAAGCTCGGGAGGATCAACCGAGCCAAGGACGGCGTAGACTCCTAGCGGCGCTTCAAGTTGGGACAACAGCCAGCGAGTGTCGGCAAGGGTCTTTGGATCGTCAATGTAATCTATGTTGACATAATCGCCGGTCAAGAGAATCAGATCGGGGCGTAATGCTTCAGCCTTGGCAAGCACGGTTCGCTCGCGGATGGTGATGCGCTCAACATGTACATCCGTCAAGTGCAGGATGCGCAGAGAGCGGTTGGGGAACAGCATTGGGGCGCCGGAAACGCTGAGTGTGCTGACCTCTAACTGAAAAGGTTCAATATAAAGACCGTAAAAGGCCAGCCCCGTCAAGGTGGTTTGCAAGAGGACACCGACTTTGGCTAGCGCTACGCGGACGGACTGGTGGGTCAACGCAAGAGGGAGGATGAGAACAGCCACCAGGACCATACGCCCAACATTCAGCAGAAAGCCGGCCGAGGCCACCAGCCCATACGAGAGCTGTAAGACCGACAATAAGGTCAGAAGCGCCCAGTCCAAGGTGCCTATCAGAACAGTTGCGCCGCCTAGGATGGTCCAAGCGGACTTCCAATCCGGACTTCTGAAGAAAGTCCGCCGCAGGGTGACATACAGCAAGGAGGGCAGGGTAAAAAGCAAAAAAGCAAGCATATACCTAAGTGACAGGCCGGGTTTGACCACCAAATCCGGCCTGTCTACATCACGTTTTGACCGCGCGTCGGTCTCCCAAACGCAAGAAGAATTTGTAAATTTCCTCGGTGACCGCTGGAAGGAGCGCCAAGCCCAAGACAATCAACCATTCACGTAGACTGAGAAAGTGAGTGTTGAAGATCGGCTGCAAGAGGGGCACAGAGGTCACCAGGAACAAGAGCACGAACGAAAGAGTCACCGCATACTGCATCCATGGGTTGGAGAAAACGCCGATGCGGAAGAGCGAAGTCTTCTCGGAGCGGACAGTGTAAGCACGGAAGAGTTCGCACAGCGAAAGGGTGACAAACGCCATTGTCTCGGCAGTTTGCACATCCACACCACGCCAATCATGCTGGAGCAGATAGAGGATGGGATTGGCACCTTGCGGCAGGAAGGCCCCGGCTTCGAGATGCCAAAGCAACCCCAGGCAAAACGCCGTCAGCACGGCGCCGGTTTGAGCAATCGTTTGAATGACGATGCCCAGGCGCATCGGACCATGAATGACCGGTTCACTCTTCGGGCGCGGCGGTTGCTCCATAATGTCCGGATCCCCCTTTTCCATCGCCAGGGCGAGCGCCGGTGCGCCGTCGGTGACCAGGTTGAGCCAGAGAAGCTGAATAGCTGTCAGCGGAGCAGGTAGGCCGGTTAGCGTTGCCAGAAAGATAATCATAATTTCCGCAACATTACTGGACAGCAGGAAGTACACAAACTTACGGATGTTTGAGTAAATAATCCGTCCTTGCTCAACTGCAGCGACAATGCTAGCATAGTTATCATCCGTTAAGACCATATCGGCTGTCTCTTTGGCAACATCCGTGCCGGTGATGCCCATGGCGACGCCGATATCCGCGCGTTTGATAGCCGGAGCATCATTGACTCCGTCGCCGGTCATGGCTACAACCTCATTGTTTGCCTGGAGGGCATTCACAATGCGCATCTTATGTTCTGGCGAGACGCGAGCGAAAACGTCCGTCTCTCGAATGACTTGCTTGAGGTCGTCATCTGACATCCGGTCAACCTCGGCGCCGGTCAACACTTTGCCGGTCGGTCGGAGCAAGCCGATGGATTCGGCAATTGCCCGAGCCGTGTTCGGATAGTCACCGGTAATCATCACGGTACGGATGCCGGCACGCTTGGCCTTCTCAAGCGCCGGACGCACCTCGGCGCGCGCCGGGTCAATCATACCGATCAGACCCACAAACACTAAGTCATGTTCAACTTCTTCGGGTTTGAGATTTTCATCCGGAACATCCTTTTCCAGCCGATAGGCCACACCCAAAACGCGCAAAGCGTCTCGGGTCATGGCATCGTTGGCTTCTAAGATACGACGGCGAGCTGTCTCATCCAAGGGACGTGGTGTATCATCCATGCCTTGATAATGGGTACAAAGGTTGAGTACCAAGTCGGGCGCGCCTTTGACAGCCACCACGTCCCAACCACGGTATTTCTCATCATAGAAAGGAGAAATGTCTTCGGCTTTTGGTTGGCGGATGTCATGCACGGTTACCATGCGCTTGCGTTCCGAATCGAAGGGGATTTCGCTTTCGCGTGGATAGGCTTCAGTGATTTCTCCGGCCCAGGCGCCAGCTTTAGCCGCGGCAACAATCAGGGCACCCTCAGTTGGGTCGCCGACGATGCGGTATGTCTTCTCACCTTCTTTTTCGCCCGTGATTTCAAGCTGGGCATCATTATTGAGAACGCCAATCCACAGAGCAGTCAGAACCGCCGGATATTCTTTGATGTTAATGGTCTTGCCTTCTATCTGAAAGTCACCGATAGGGGCGTAGCCGGTCCCGGTTACATGAACGAATTGCCCATCTGCCCAAAGGCGGGTGACGGTCATCTCGTTTTGGGTAAGCGTGCCGGTTTTATCCGAACAGATAACGGTAGCGGAACCAAGCGTCTCCACAGAAGAGAGTTTCCGTATGAGAGCATGACGTTTGACCATCTCAGCCATACCGAGCGCCAGGCTGATGGTCACGACCGCCGGTAAACCCTCTGGCACAGCGGCAATGGCCAGGCTTATGGCGATAATAAAAATGTCTGTAATCTCTTTTGCTGAGGTTTTGAAATATTCCAAGGGGGTGCTCAAAAGCAACCGAATATCGGTGTAGTTGATAAGCGCTACCAAGAAGACAACCGCAACCAAGATGAGTGCACCGATGGAGAGCATGCGGCCTAACTGGTCAAGACGGCGCTGGAGGGGTGTTTCCTCCTCTTCAACCGATTGAAGCATATCAGCGATTAGACCAAGTTGGGTGCGCATCCCGGTCGCCACGACCACACCGCGTCCACGTCCGTAGGAAACGGTCGTGCCCATAAAGGCAGTGTTCTTGCGATCGCCCAGGGGAACGTTCTGGTCGAGAACCGTAGCGGCATTTTTCTGGACAGGAAGCGATTCGCCGGTCAAGGAGGCTTCTTCGATGCGTAAGTTGACCGCTTCGAGCAAGCGGATATCCGCCGGGACAAAGTTGCCCGCCTCCAAGAAGACCAGATCGCCGGGGACTAGCTCACGCGCTGGGATCGTGACGCGTCGGCCATCGCGCAGCACATGCGCTTCGGGTGCTGCCAGCTTCTTCAGAGCGGCAAGCGCCGCTTCGGCGCGACGCTCCTGAATAATCCCCAGGGTAGCATTGAGAACGACAATCGCCAGAATCGCTCCGGCTTCGATAAACTCGGCCGTTTCGCCGCTGTGACGATACTCGTTCCAGCCGATGAAAGCAGAAACAACGGAAGCGGCTATTAGCAGCCAAACGACAAAGTTATTGATTTGATCCCAAAGCATCGCCAAAAAACCCGGCCGAGGCTTTTCGGCCAATTGATTCAAACCATAACGCGTCAGGCGACGAGCCGCTTCCTCACTACTGAGACCGTTCTCTTGGACTTGTAAATGTGCCAGCACCTCTTGAAGAGACAGGCTATGCCAATCCTTGCTCTCCAAATCAGAGGAGGCCGACTTGAAAACAGGGAAATGGTTCATCGAAGTTCTCTCCAAAGTGGGCCGAAGGGGGGTAAAAGGTAAAGGTTGCTACAAAGGTTGTGAGCCACAACTCAAAACTCCCGGCATAGCCAAAGGGGATCAAGAAAAGACCAAGCTTGGCTGCTGGTATAACCAACAGAGGTCAAATCTTTCTCACCGGTTGGACCGTCACGTTATTGTAGCGCAATTTCCCCCCTCTGGTTAGGGTTCTATTCGTGTATGATCGGGTAAAGTGCCGTTCTTGGGGATAACAACAATACCATCTTGAATATACCATCGTTCTTGGGCGTCCTTGAGTTCCGTACCGCGCGGGAACGGACGAATGACCACATGGGCACCGATACGAGCATTCTTATCAATGATGGCACCTTCGATGTAGCAATTTGGACCAATACCAATGGGCATGGCAGACTTGTCTGTATTATAGTAGTCGGCCCCCATCAAAAAACTATCGCGAATCACCGTGCCTGCCTGAATGACCGAGCGAACACCGACAACCGAATGTGTAATTTCCGCTCGTTGAATCCGACAACCTTCGGCCAGTAAGACGTCCTTCAAAACGCTGTTTTCAACAATCGAACCGGGAAGGAAACGAGCATGCGTATAAATCGGACGGTCGGCGTCATAGAAGTTAAACGGTGCATCCGGTGTGGTCAGTTGTAAATTAACTTCGTAGAAAGAGCGAATTGTCCCGATATCTGCCCAATAGCCATCAAAGGCATACCCGTAGACGGAAAGCGATTGGATAGCATAGGGGATGATATCGCTGCCAAAATCATCAAAGTTTGGATTGTTTGTCAACAAGTCAATCAAGACCTCAGTATTGAACAAGTAGATGCCCATCGAGCCTAGGAAAGGACGAGCCTCCCCTGGACGACTGATAAAGCGCGCTTGGATAGCTGGGTCTTTGGGTTTTTCGTAGAAATCCACAATGCGCCCGTTCTCTCCGCATTTGAGAATACCAAAGCGATGCGCTTCCTCGGCGCTCACCGGTTGAACGGCGATCGTGATATCGGCATTTTTCTCCCAATGGTATTCCGCCATGGGGCGATAGTCCATGCGATAGAGATGGTCGCCGGCAAGAATGAGAACATACTTGGCACGCGCCGAGCGTATCTGGAACAATTGCTTGCGGACGGCATCTGCCGTGCCTTGGTACCAATCTGCCGATTCGGGCGTTTGTTCAGCTGCCAGGATTTCAACAAAACCGGGATGAAAGGCATCGAAATGATAGGTATTGGTGATGTGGCGATGAAGGGAATGGGAATTATACTGCGTCAACACATCAATCCGATAGATGCCCGAATTGATGCAATTGCTAATCGGGATATCTATCAAGCGATATTTTCCAGCAATCGGCACAGCTGGTTTTGAGCGCAATTTCGTTAGGGGAAACAATCGCTGTCCACGCCCACCCCCTAGAATAACCGCCAAAATATCGTTCATCGCCGGCATAAGCACCTCCGAAACGGGCAAGTTTGAGACTTAAGTGTATTGTATCCCGATCAAGCACAAAAAAACAGAGAGATCAAGATTTTGAGGGGCGATGAAACATACGGCGATAGAAGTGGAAAGCCATGGCGAGGAAATACCCCACCAGCAAGGCCAAATCAAACAGCAGGAAAAGCAAGATGGATTTCATAGGTTCCTTTGTCTGGAGAGTAGATTTTTTTACCGAACTCAAAACACGAACAAAAAGCGAGGCCGCGGTCATGTGGCGGTCTCGCGGACGCTTGACAAACAGCGTGCCGGCAACCGGGAGAAGGTCTCTCCGTCCTGACGATTGCCCAGCCTGCTCATAAGCAGTCGCTACTCCCCGTCCAAGGGAACTCTGATATAATGCCGAAGGTGGGAGTCGAACCCACACGGGCGCTAAGCCCTCGCGATTTTGAGTCGCGCGCGTCTGCCAGTTCCGCCACTTCGGCCTTTTCGAATTTTTATTTTACCACAAATGTAGGCAACTATGAAACTTGGAATCATCGGTTTCCCTCAATCAGGCAAGACGACTCTCTTCAATGCCCTGACTCGCGGGCATACGCCGACCACGGCTTCAGCCGGACGGATAGAAATCCACACCGCTGTGGGAGATGTACC
>JANWWB010000090.1 GCA_025056515.1 Anaerolineales bacterium | reverse complement strand
AAAGGACCGGAAAACTATGTTGATGGCTATCACCCGCGCTGTAAGTCGCTCGATTATTCACTGTGAATTGACCCACCTAGAACGTGTTCCGATTGACTTCGAGAAGGCTCGCCGCCAACATCAGGCTTATGAGGAAGCTCTACGGTCTTTAGGCGTGCGGGACATTTCATTGCCCGAGGAGCCGGATTTGCCGGATTCGGTCTTTGTAGAGGATACAGCGGTTGTCCTGGACGAATGTGCCGTTCTCACCCGTCCTGGGGCCGATTCACGCAAACCAGAAGTTGAATCGATCGCCCGGGCTCTGGCTCCGTATCGCCCTCTTTTCCGCATCACGGCTCCTGCGACATTGGATGGCGGAGATGTGCTTGTAGTGGATAAGCGCATCTTTATCGGTCTGACCAGTCGCTCCAATCAGGCGGCTATTGAGCAAATGCAGACCTTTTTGGCACCCTATGGCTACACTGTGACCGGTGTGCCGGTGAACGGTTGTCTGCATCTCAAGTCGGCGGTTACTCAAGCAGCAGAGATGCTCTTACTTATCAATCCGGCTTGGGTGGAAAAGGCCTTCTTTCCTGGCTTGGATGTTCTCGAAATCGACCCCTCGGAGCCGTATGCTGCAAACATCTTGCGGATTGGTGAGCAGACCATCTACCAACCGGCCTTTCCAAAAACTCTGGCACGCTTGCGAGCGACCGGCATAGATCCTATTTTGGTAGATGCTTCGGAGCTGGGCAAGGCCGAAGGGGCGCTTACCTGTTGTTCGCTGATTTTTCAGGCTGCACATTCTGGAACTTTCGGGTAAAATCTGCAGGCATCTATGCTACACAAGGCTGCAAAGGTGATTCAAGTCAAAGTCTGCAGTATTCAATATCCGGAACGCTATGTTGTTCGCCGCATGGTCATGGCGGCGTATCACGAATTGAGTCAAGAATTCCCTGGTCTTGAAATTGAGGTGAATGAGGTTAAGGACTCGGGAGAAATCGGTTGCTATGCCCACGTATTGGTCTTGCCAACGCTGGTCATCAATGAAAAAGTGGTCTGTAGCGGACGCTTCCCGGTCAAAGAAGAAGTGAAGGCTTGGTTGCGAGAGGCGATACTTGCTGAACAAGACCAAAGCGCTTCACCGGCGACTGACGTCTTTTCCAAAAAATGACATCAGAAACCATACAATGAGCTTTGCCTGAAGCTCAGGCATGAGTTAGGACAAATGCCTTGGAAAGCCTTCGATCTGATCTTGAGCATCGTGATTCGCGCCAAGGGTTATGTTGTGTCTCGCTTCAAGTCAAGACCCAAGGCAGGAAGTCTGAAAGATGAAGAGTTGAGGAGGCTGTGTTTCCCTGGCGACTAAGGGCGCATGTTCGAACTGACGTCAGAACCTCAGGCTTTTAGGCTTGATTGGCTTGTCTCGTTCCTGCTCTTTGGCTCCCCAAAAGGGACGACCGCCTTGATAAGGCGGTCGTCTTGATAGCGGAGGGAGAGGGATTCGAACCCCCGGTGACCTTTCGGCCACGACTGATTTCAAGTCAGTTGCCTTAAACCACTCGGCCATCCCTCCCGGCAATCCGATTTTACCATAAGACGTTGTCTGCTTTTCTTCCCTCGTACTTATATTAGGACGAGCGAAGTTCACTGATTATACCCCTATCTGAATCGGTTTGCTAAATCGTTCTGCCATCTCACCATGGGCCTCTTGCCTATCCTCGAAAGGCCGGGAAGAATGGGGCTTACGTCTGGAGATTGGGCCTCAGAGCAAACGTGTGGATAGGGCTTAGAGGTTAACTAACTGCTATGTCCTGTTGCAAAGAGCCGGGAAATTCAAAATGGATGCGTCGTTATGAGTTTTTAAGATGGCAACGTCCCAAGCTCGCGCCAGACAACAAAGTCCTACGAGTGACCTCGAAGATTCTCTGGTAGCTACGCCGCCTTGCAAAGATACGAAAAATATTGCGTTGCATTCCTTGCCAAAGAGCAACGTCTTTTTAGGGAGGCAGACACAAAATCTAGCCTCACAAGACGCCGCCTATTTAGCTTTCAACCTGCTACTCGCAGCGCTTGCTCGATAAATTTAATGTGTCCATCTTTCTGGAGCATCACTCCCTTGCGCTCTGCTTCTTGCTCTGCCCCCTCGGTCCACCGATGCCCCGCCGCCACTGCAAATGCCTGAAGTCCGGCGCGTCGCAGCAACGCCGCCCGTTCCCAGGCTCGTTCCACATCCTGCCGATCCACAACCGCCGAGATCTCGACCGCCAGCCAGACCTCGTCCACCCCAATCCGGGCGGCCCAAGGAAGATTGAGCCGGCCCGACAGGAGCAAATCCAGCGCCAGCAGGTGGTCTAGTTCCTCTTCGTCGAGGTGCTCTTTCAGCCTATCCCAGACTTCCTGCAAATCCACCACCTTCACGCGCGAGACGATTTTGCCGAAGAAGCTGAACGCCCGTTGCCGATACTGCATTTCGAGCATATCGCCCCGCAAATTGCCCACTTCTCCTGTCAGCCCATCCACACGCCTGGTCAACGCACGCAGTTCCTCCTCGGTGCGCTTCTGGGCTTCGGCCAGTTCGGCAACCAC
>JANWWB010000086.1 GCA_025056515.1 Anaerolineales bacterium | reverse complement strand
CAGGTCATCAGCGGCAGTGCGGCGAACAAGCCAGCTCCACCAGGATAACTTACCGAACCATCTCATACAGAGCTCGAACAAAATGTTTCTAGGTATGCGCCGCTAGTTCTCCTAGAACAATCTAGTAGGTAGAATTGCTCTTGTCCTCTTTCCATCTCAGCTTTGGAACGTGCATAAAAATACACCTGCCTCTTGACAAACCTTGCGCTCAAGGAAAGACAAACCTTCCCTACTTATCCCTGATTGTGGTTTAATTGAAGCATGTGGCACGCATATCTTACTCCTCCCTCCCTCCAAGATACCCTGAAATTGCTCGCCGAATATGGCCCTAGGGCCCGTCTAATCGCCGGCGCTACCGACCTAATGCTCGAAATCGAGCGCGGCCAACGTCCGGGGGTAGATACGCTGATCGACATCACCCGCTTACCCGACCTCAATCAGATTACCCTGACCGAAGACGGTTGGATTCGTCTGGGACCACTGGTGACGCACAACGACGCCTCTGCCTCCCCCCTCCTACGCCGATATGCCTTTCCTTTGGTTGCTGCCGCCTGGCAGGTAGGTGCGCCACAAATCCGGAATCGCGCCACAATCGCCGGCAATCTCATCACCGCTAGTCCAGCCAACGATACCATTACTCCGCTCATGGCACTCGGCGCCTCGGTGGAACTGGCTTCGGTGCACGGCGTCCGACGCGTTCCTCTACACGAATTCTACACCGGAGTTCGCAAGACCGTCTTACGACCGGATGAAATGCTGGTCGGGATTCTCTTCCCCGCCATGCGCGAGAGCCAACGTGGCACATTCCTGAAACTCGGATTGCGCCAGGCCCAAGCCATCGCTGTCGTGAACGTAGCCGTGATTGTTGATCTGGATGAGGATCAGGTCAAATCAGCCGCGATTACCCTTGGCGCAGTTGCACCGACTATCATCCACGCTCCAGAGGCAGAAACCTATCTGACCGGCAAAACGCTGACCGAAGACGTTATTCTCCAGGCCGGCGAGCTTGCCGCTCAAGCGGCACGGCCGATAGACGACATCCGTGGCTCGGCCTCTTACCGACGCGCTATGGTTAAAGTCCTGACTCAGCGCGCCCTAAGGCAGTTACGAGATGGGACATGGCATGAGGCCGTCCCCGAATCACCTGTGCTGTTGCAATCGCCGAATGGCCCGGCTGCTGTTCCATTCACCACCACCGTTCACAGCCCGCAAACACCCATTCAGACCATCATCAATGGCAAACCCTACACCTTTGCGTCGGGCCATGATAAATCCTTGCTACGCCTGTTGCGAGAAGAAGGAGGTCTAACCGGTTCCAAGGAAGGTTGCGCCGAAGGCGAATGCGGTGCCTGCACCGTCTTCTTGGATGGAAAAGCAGTCATGGCCTGTTTAGTGCCTGCCCCGCGCGCACACGGAGCTACCATTGTCACAGTCGAAGGATTGGCCCAGGGAGAACAATTACATCCCATTCAAGAAGCATTTATCGCCACTGGCGCTGTCCAATGTGGTTATTGCATCCCCGGCTTCATTATGTCT
>JANWWB010000017.1 GCA_025056515.1 Anaerolineales bacterium | reverse complement strand
GAAGCCCGCGGTCAGCGCCTTATCTGGTACACCCCGACTCAGTACTGCAACTTGGACCCCGTGCAAATGGGTTTAGGCATCAAGGGCTGTACCGCTGCTCTCTACAACATGTGTGTCGAACCCGACGGCGGAATTCTGCCCTGCCAGTCTTACTACTATCCACTCGGCAACATTTTGACCGATGATTGGCAAGCCATCTGGGAACATCCTCTTGCCGTCCGCCTGCGAGAGCGCCGCAAACTGCCCGAAAAATGCAACGGCTGTCTCTTAATGGCTGAGTGCGGCGGAGGCTGTCCGCTTCAATTCGCCAACGCATCAACGTTCGCATGACTTTCGACTTTCGACCTTTGACTCTCGACTTTTGACTTTTGACTCTCAACGGAGACCCTATGCCTGAACATCCTTGGTTCAAAGAACTCCCCCTTGAGATTACCATTTGCGATGCCGATGGTATTCTCCTTGACATGAACGATGCCGCCGCAGAAGTCTTCCGAGAAGATGGCGGTCGTGCCCTCATTGGCTCGAATGTCCTCGACTGCCATCCCGAGCCAGCGCGCCGCAAACTCGAACAAATGATGAAACATCGCCAAAAGAATGTCTACACAATCGAGAAGAACGGCCGAAAGAAACTCATCTACCAGACCCCCTGGTACAAAGACGGCCAATACGCCGGTTTTGTCGAACTCTCGATGGACATCCCCTCCGATATACCTCACTTCCTCCGCAATTGACGTTCGACTTTTGACCTTTGCCCCCAAGGAGCTCTCATATGAGCGCACTCATTTCCTGGATTCGCAAGCGCTTTGCCAAGGTCCGCCCTCTTCCCGCCGGACACCTGCACTACCAATCCCCCCCTGGCGATGAACCAGCCTACCGGCTCCACTTGCGGCTTCATCAGGATGGCTCTGGTTTGCTCATCGTCAACGCATCTACCGTTTTACATCTCAATCCCACAGCGGCCGAGTATGCCTATCACCTGATGAAAGGCACACCTCCCGAAGAAGTGGCCAAACAGTTCTCTCGCCGTTATCGTGTGAATCGCGAGACCGCTTTGCGCGATTTCTCCGACTTTCGTGACCGCATTCAGACCCTCATCCATATCCCTGACCTCGACCCGGTCACTTTCCTCGACTTCGAGCGGGTTGCACCCCGTTCGGCTTCGTTGACCGCCCCGCTGCGCCTCGACTGTGCGCTCACCTACCGCCTGCCCCCCGGGACCCAAGCCGAGTACGCCCCCGTGAAACGCGTCGAGCGCGAACTCTCCACTGAAGAGTGGAAGACCATCCTCGACAAAGCCTGGATGCACGGCATCCCGCATGTCACCTTCACCGGCGGCGAGCCAACCTTGCGCGAAGACCTGCCCGAACTTATCGCCCACGCCGAAAGCCGCGGCATGGTTGCCGGTCTGCTTACCGATGGCTTAAGATTGGCCGATCGCAGCTATTTACAAATCCTGCTCCAGACCGGCCTCGATCACATCCTCTTCCTCCTCCAAGCGGAGAACAAGGCCTCCTGGAAAGCCCTTGAGACGGTCATGCCAGAGGACATCTTTGTCACTGTTCATCTCACTGTCACGCCAAGGAACGCTGAGAAGGCAGGCGAGACTTTAGAGCGCCTGGCTAGACAACAGGTCAGGAGCCTGTCGCTCAGTGCTTCGGAGACTTCCCTCAAAGACGACCTGCTGATTCTACGCAACCGCGCCGCCGAACTTGGTCTCACCTTGCGCTGGGACCTGCCTGTCCCCTATTCGGCGCAGAACCCGGCCACGCTCGAAGTGGTGGATGAGGAGCTTCCCCCAGGCGCCGGTCGCGTTTGGCTCTATCTTGAACCTGATGGCGATGTCCTCCCCGCACAGGGTGAACCCGACAAGGTGCTCGGCAATTTCCTAAAAGACCCCTGGGAGAAAATTTATCCGTATGGACAAGCGATCTAAAACTGCACTCCTCTTCACAAAGATGTGAGAGCAGCTGAGAAGAGGAGTGCTCTGTTTGAACTTGCAAACTCAAAGTGTGTGTCGTGATGAGCCTTTGAAGGTGGCCAGGCCCTGACCTTGTGCGAGATGGTAAAGTCCTCCGAATGTCTGAAAGACTTCTTTGGCGACTGCACCGCCTGGCAGTGCACGCTACCCTATGTTTGCAACAAAGCAAATCCGGAACGTTGTCCTCGGTGCCTATACAGTTCCTCCAACTAGAAGATTATGAAAATAAGGGGACGGTTTAAAAAGATTCCTGTAGTCACATCTTCTTTGATACAATATTTCTATGCGTCTAAAAATTCTTCGTTTTTTCATCCGTCTCCTCTTACGGCTACTTACGCGCGTCGAGGTACGCAACCGTCACTATATCCCGCAGCAGGGTCGCTTTGTCCTCGCTTCTAACCATCTTGGCTTGGTAGATGCGTTTTTACCCTTCCACATCGGCCATTTTGAAAACTTTGTTCTTCTGGTGGGAGAGAAATGGGAGAAGAACAAAATAGTCAATTGGTTGGGTAAGGGGCTGAATTTCGTCTATGTGGATCGTTTCAATCCCGATGTGCGTGCCATTCGCGAAGTGCTGCTGCGCATGAAACGCGGCGAGATTCTGGTGATTACTCCAGAGGGCACACGCTCGAAGGTCGGAACGTTGCTGGAAGGCAAACCGGGGGTAGCCTATTTGGCCGCTAAACTTGGGTTGCCAATTTTGCCGGCAGGTATCTCCGGCACTTTTGATCCAGAGTTTTTTGGGGCTTTAAAGCGCTTGAAGCGGCCTCGTATTACCGTTACTTTGGGGCCGGTGTTTTCGCTTCCACCGCTTCCGAACAATGGGCGTGATGAAATCCTTCAACGGTATACGGACGAGATTATGTGCCGCATTGCTGCTCTCCTACCCCCCGAGCAGCGCGGCGTATATGCCGACCATCCACGGTTGAAAGAACTACTTGAATCGGGCGCGGCGAGTGAACCGTTTGCGCCGGAGGGTGATCGTCATGCATGAACCCACGCCTCTATAAAATCTTTCGTTTCATCCTTCGCACCTTGCTTGGGCTGATAGCCCGCGTCGAGGCCGTTGGCTTCGAAAAGTTACCCACCTCAGGTGGCTATGTCATTGCTGCCAACCACATCGGTCGGCTGGATGCCGCTCTTCCCTATATTCTGCTCGACCGCCCCGATATCATCATGGTCGTAGCAGAAAAGTACCAAAAGTACGCTTTCTATCGCTGGCTGGTGAAAATAACCAATGGGATGTTCATTGACCGCTACAATGCCGACATTGTTGCCATCCGCGAGGTGCTGCGTCGTTTGCGGGCCGGTGGTATCTTCGTCATCACACCCGAAGGGACGCGCTCAAAAAGCGGCAACTTGCAGGAAGCCAAACCCGGAGCGATTTACTTGGCTTGGAAGGCCGGTGTTCCGGTTCTGCCGGCGGCGCTGACCGGTTGCGAGGATAGCGTGGTCCTTGAACGTCTGAAGCGCTTTCAACGTCTGCATATCCGTGTCGTTGCAGGCGATTTTTTCATCCTTCCACCAGAGGCTAAAGGCGCCGATCGTGACGTCCTTCTTCGACAATATACCGATGAAGTGATGTGTCGCATTGCCGCTCTCTTACCGTCCGAGCGGCGCGGTGTCTATGCCGAGCATCCTCGATTGAAAGAATTGCTTAACATCTCCCGCCAGGAGACGGCATGACGCCTGAAACGGCCTCCCGACTGATCGAGCTGAATTTGCGTTTCTATCAAGAGTTTGGGAAAGAATTCTCGGCAACGCGCCGTCGTCTTCAGCCAGGGGTGCAGCGACTGCTCCCGCAGCTTTATCCCGTCGAGGCGCTTCTTGACCTCGGTTGCGGTAATGGCGAATTGGCGCGTGCCTTGGCTCGCGGCGGTTTTGCCGGTCGCTATTTCGGGTTAGATTTCAGCCGTCCACTGCTGAGAGAAACCGAGGGGTTGCCACCAAACTTCTCTTTCCTCGAAGCCAGCTTAACCACATCGGATTGGGACCAAGTAGTACCGCTGACCGGTTTTTCTATAGTGACGGCCTTTGCTGTCTTGCATCATATCCCTTCCCAAGCATTCCGTTTGATGCTTTTGCGCAAAGTTTGGGCTT
>JANWWB010000001.1 GCA_025056515.1 Anaerolineales bacterium | reverse complement strand
GGTACCACGGCAAAGTGCGCACGCGCAAAACCCTACGACGCTTCCTTGACGAGGTGGAAGCCTTTGCCCTGGGCGAATACGCTGACGCCTTGGCCTTGGGGTCAAAGCTGAGTCGGCGACGCTATGCGCAAATTGCCGATCGCCTCGCCCGCTATACCGGTCTCCGCCGCGAGTACATCGAACAGACGAATTTGCGTCCGGTCATCTACCGCTTCTGTAAAGAATTGCTACGAGAACGCCGGCGCACTGTTGGCCGCCTGGATAGCCGTTTCCTCGGCATGGACCGCGATGCCGCCGGCGAGTCTTGCGAATCCGACCCCAGCCTGGATGCCATCCTGGGCCCTTATACTGCCGCCCTGTACGATTACGTCCGTCGTGAACTCAAATTTGAATCCGACCTTCCCTACGAAATCCTCAATCCTAAAGTCTGGCCCTGGTCATTCGCCGACCATCAGAACCGTTACGTCAACGTCGCAGAGACGTTACGACACTCCATGTGCGTCAACCCCCATCTTAAAGTACACGTTGCCAATGGCTACTACGACCTAGCAACGCCCTACTTCGCCACCGAATACACCTTCAACCGCCTGGAACTGGAGCCTGAATTGCGCCGGAATATCAGCATGAGTTACTACGAAGCCGGGCACATGATGTACATCCATCCTCCATCACTCGCCCGCTTGAAAGAGACTTTGACACGCTTTATTCAAAACTCTATCCCCTGACTTGTGATCGCTTACAAGCAGGAGGCAGTTATGAAATACATCCTGTTTTTACCGGTCGTCTTTTGCTTGTTTCTCTCCTCGTGTGCTTCCTCCTCAGCCACCCAAGCAACGCTAACCGCTATAGCACACACCGCAACCGCCGCTGCCTGGACACGAACTTTCACCACCACGCCGACGAAGACTTCAACGTCTACCCACACTCCTACTCCCTCCATCACGAATACCCCCACCATCACCGAGACTCCAACCATCACCCCCACCTTCACGATCACCCTCACACCGACCTTCGACTTCCCCGATGTCGAAGTGGTTGTGGATATGGCCTCCTGTCGCTATGGGCCACACAAGGCCTATCTTTACCATTACACCCTCTACCGAGGCGATAAAGGCGTGGTCTGGGGACGCTCGCCCTACAATGAGTGGCTCTACGTGAAGATGGATAACCTTGGCGGCCCTTGCTGGGTGCATCCCTCCTTGCTCAAAATCACCGGCGATGTGAAGACGGTCCTTCCGCAGCGCATCCGCTTGCCTGGCCCAAGCGTCCTCTACAATCCGCCGCGCTGGGTGGAGGCTGACCGCTACGGGACCAAAGTGATTGTCTATTGGGAAGAAGTCTGGATGACCGAGGACGACGACCGCGGCTATTTCCTGGACGTCTGGGTCTGTCAGGGAGGGAAATTGGTTTGGACGCCGGTGGCGCTGCCCAACCAGTACACCAATGAATACACCTTCACCGACGAGCCTGGCTGCGCTCAACCCTCAGGCGGAAAACTCTACTTGGTTGAAAAACACGGCTATAGCCTCCCTGTGGATATTCCCTGGCCACCCTTCGAATGGCCGACTGCCACTTCAGAACCTAGCCCTACGCCCTAAGAGAGATTTTCCATGAGCCTTATCCAAGAAAAAGTCGAACAAGCCACGCAGATTTTGCAAGAACAGGGAATTGACTTGTGGTTGACCTTTGTGCGCGAGACCAGCGCTGTTTCCGATCCGGTGCTACCGCTGATCTACGGCGCCACGCTCACCTGGACCTCGGCGCTGATTCTGACCCGCTCTGGCGAACGCATCGCCATTGTCGGGCGCTACGAGGCAGAAACTGCCGCCCGCACCGGCGCCTATCATGAAGTCCTCCCTTACGACCAATCCATCCGCCCGATCTTGCTCCAAACACTCGACCGCCTCGCTCCGGCGCAGATTGCCATCAACACCTCGCTCAACGACCCTGCCGCCGACGGCCTAACGCACGGTATGTACCAAATTCTTGTGGGTTACCTGGAAGGGACACCTCACGCTGGTAAACTCATCTCGGCCGAAAGCATCATTGCTGCTCTGCGCGGGCGCAAAACGCCCACGGAAGTCGAACGCGTGCGAGCCGCCATTCAGACAACCGAGGAAATCTACCATCGAACCTTTCAGGACATCCGCCCCGGTCAAACAGAACGCGAACTGGCCAGCTTCATGCATGAGCAAATGAAAGCCCTTGGCGTAGAAGCAGCATGGGATGAAGAGCATTGCCCAGCAGTCAACAGTGGACCGGAGTCGCCGGTTGGGCATGCCGCACCGACCAATCTCATCATCCAACGCGGACACCTGCTTCACTTCGACTTCGGCGTGCGGCAAAACGACTATTGCTCCGATCTTCAACGAATGGTCTATCTCCTGCGTCCGGGCGAGCGACAACCGCCCGAAGCAGTGCAGCAGGGTTTTGAGACAGTACGCGCTGCTATGGAGGCTGCCGCCCGCGTCTTGCGTCCAGGCGTGCGTGGCGTAGAGGTGGATGCCGCCGCCCGCCGCGTGGTCGTCGCCGCAGGTTATCCGGAATACCGCTACGCCACCGGCCACCAATTAGGACGCAACGCGCATGACGGCGGCACGCTTCTTGGCCCTCGTTGGGAACGATATGGCAACACTCCGGAGATGCTCGTGGAAGCCGGGCAAATTTATACCCTTGAGCCTGGCCTGGCCGTCCCTGGCTATGGGTATATAGGCCTTGAGGAAGTCGTTTTGGTCACACCGAGCGGCGCCGAATTTTTGAGCACGCCGCAACAGGAATTGATCGTTATCTAAGTCAACCCAGGCCACACCGATGATGATATTCAAACTTTGAACGCCCCCACCGCTTGCGTCTTAGGATAAAAGTTTGAACTTTGTCCGAGCCACCACCGAACATCAGGATTCACACCATAGCTTACCTTCTCTACTTCATGAGGCAGACAAATACGGAAGTCCAACCCCCAAAAATTCCATGTCTTTATGGTGGACAAACTCGAATATCCGGATTGACATTCGAACCTGTTAAACCGATGCGAGAAACTATCCAAGATATTCCTTCAGGCGGCGCGCACAACACGGCTGACGCAGACGGCGCAGCGCCTGCATTTCAATCTGCCGAATCCGTTCTCGCGTCAGGCCGAACTTTTGTCCAACTTCCTCAAGCGTGTAAAAAACACCATCCCACAAACCATAGCGCAAACGAAGGATAAGCGCCTCGCGCGCCGGAAGCGTATCGAGCAATTTTTGGATTTCCTCTCGCATCACGTTCAAATAGACGCTTTGAACCGGCCCCTGCGAATGCTCATCCCCGATGAACATCCCCAACTCGTTCTCCTCATCTTCCCCCACCGGCTCATCGAGCGACAGAGGAAAAACCGCAGAATGCAACGTTTGTTCTATTCTAGCGATGTCCCAATCCAGTTCCTCTGCCAATTCTGCGCGGCTAGGAGGGCGTCCTAGTCGCTGTTCAAGTAAGCCGATGCTACGATAAATTTTGCGAAGGCGATCTCCTATGTGCACCGGTAAACGAATGGTACGTGCCTGATTATAGACTGCGCGGCTGATCATTTGACGAATCCACCAAGTTGCATAGGTAGAGAAACGAAAACCGCGCTCGACATCGTACTTTTCGACCGCTTTCATCAAACCAAGGTTCCCTTCTTGGATTAAATCCAACAACGGAACACCGTGGCCGATATATTTCTTAGCACAACTGACCACCAATCGGGTGTTTGCCCTGATCAGATGGTCTCTTGCCTGCAAACCGTCTTCCACCAGTGCTTCCAACCGTCTTTTCTCGGCGCTATGGAGCGAAAAGTTACCGTGCGACAAACGCTGTTGCGCAGCGCGGCCTTGTTGAACACGCCTAGCCAATTCCTTCTCTTCTTCTGCACTCAGCAGGGGAATGCGTGACATCTCATCCAAATACATCCGTAACATATCGTTTTCTTCCCACCAACCAGCTTCATTAGAGGGCAGGCTCTCAGCTAGCTCATTCGTCCCCACCTCAATCCCCCGCTGACGTAAATCCCTGGTCAATCTTTGCTGGAGATTCGCATCAGCCCACGAGGGAAGCATTGTGCTCAATTCTTCTTCTAACACAAACCCTTGAGCGGAGAATCGATCACATAACTCTTTCAAAAGTTTTTGATAATGTTTCCTACCCATCATTCTCCGCCCTCTGCATCGCATGAATTTACGGTAGCAAATCCTTCAAAATAGAAAAGGGAGAGTCATCCTGAGACAAACGGTGCCCACAATTGTGCAGGTTGAGATTCTCCCCACAGACCGGACACAGACCCTGACAATCGGGCCGGCAAATGGGCATAATTGGCACCTCAAGCAAGGCATATTCGCGCAAAAGGGGCGCTAAATCAATCTGACCATCTTCCGGAACCAGAAGATTTGACTCAGAAAGCGAACGCCTGTCGAAAGCATATAAATCAGTGAACGTCGGATTCACCTGTAGCAAAAACGGTTCAAGGCAGCGAACACATTCCACTTCCAGCCGCGCCAAAAATTCTCCTTGCACCAGTAACCCTTGTTGGGTTCGAGAAAAGGTAGCGCTGCCGACAAAATCGGCGACAACTAAATCATCCCCCAAGCGAATCGACTCATACGCAAACGAAAAAACACGGCTGAAACCAACGGCCGCGCTGACGAGAAAACCTACATTAAGTCGCAGAGGATGGCGTGGGTCGGTCATGAGATTTCTTTGCGCAAAAGTCGAGACGTGGTCATTCTAGCATAGCGCAGTCTTTCAGTCAACCGGCGATTATCGAAATTCGGACATGAGTTCGGACACCAAGAGGTAAGAGGAGCCTCACGACCGGTGTAGTTCTGTCTCAACGTACGAATATCAGCAGGAGGCTCCTCATGAAAAAGAGAACGTCTTTGCAGAAAAATGTATTTCGGGCAACCTTCGGTGCAAGAAGGG
>JANWWB010000398.1 GCA_025056515.1 Anaerolineales bacterium | reverse complement strand
GGCAAACAAGTTAGCCGTTTCCTCATCCAAGCCGAGTTTCCTCAAGCCGGCGGCGTCGAGGCGCGGTACCAATCCCGGTAGACGTGCCTGACCAAGGAGCTGCAGGTAGCCGGCAATAAAGCGCGGGTGGGTGATTGTTCCCATGTGTGTATCCAGATGGGTCACATCCAAGCCGGCGGCCAATGCCCGGTTCAGCTGCGCCTCGATTTCGATGCGTACTGCCTCGGGGTCAGCTCCGGCTTGAACGGCGGGTTCGCGCTTGTGCAAATAACCTTCTTCGTCTATCAGACCGGTGGTCGGGTCGCAAGTTGAAATGGGACCCCAGCGATAGCTGTCCCATTCCGAATTGACGGTGCCGTGTACGCCCAGGTCTACCTCAGGATGCTGACGTGCCCAATCGACCACAGCGCGAAACCATGGGCAAGGCACCATCACTGCACCGGAGGAAATTGTGCCGAATTCCCATAGGTCAGCAAAGGCCTGTACAGAAGCATGACACATTCCTACGTCGTCCACATGGATGATGACGAGGCGGTCGGTATCGGAGAAACCGAGTTTTTTGAGGAGAGGGTTGGGGTTCATGGGCATCCTTTCGAGGTGGGGAAATGGAAGGAGGGGAGTAGCGATCCTCAGACCAGATGGGGTGCTCAACTGTCACTGGAAAAACTGTGGCAAATATTTTTGGTGAGTCTGGAGCATATCCTCCAACACTGCGTCTACCTTCTCCGGTTTCGGGCCGAGGGGATGGGAGAGTAGGGCGGCGCGTGCGGCCTGCCGATCGCCGTGGACGGCGGCTTCAATCGTTAAGAGTTCATATTCCTTGACGCGCCGCACCAGGTCGGAGCAGGTTGCTGGAAGTGGTCGCCCCACCAGGGGGTGGAGGCCATGGCGATCGATTTTGCAGGGAGTTTCAATCACCCAGTCTGCAGGCCAATCTGATGCAGCGCCGTGGTTGCGCACGTTGACCACCTCCACGTAGCCGAGGTCGTTATAGTGAGAATCGATCAGGCGGGTGGCGAGGGTGGAGTAGTATGCGCCGCCGCGCTTCATCAGATCGGGAGGTGGCTCGGTCAGAGATGGGTCGCTATATTGGCGCAAGAGGGCTTTCTCGATTTCCAGCACCTCTTCGCCGCGGCTAGGTGGCCATTTTTCCTGAGCGGCCAGTTTTTTCTCCGTATTGTAGAAGTATTGCAGATAGTAATTCGGGATCATCCCTAGCGCTTCGAGCATTTGCGGGTCCCATTCAGGAGGATTTTGCTGGCGATTGTGTTCACAAAAGGCAGGGAAAATCAATGGCCACAGGTCTTCGCCATCCAGCGTGAAGCCATAGTGCCAGGTCAAGTGATTGAGGCCTAAGGTATAAAGCACAGCGCGCTCTTCGGCGATTTTCTCACCGAGAACTGTTTCTAGGTTTTCCAAGATTGTCATTCGGGTGGTGATGCCCACGTTGCAGACTCCTACTGTTGGCAGATCAGGGGCGTAACGGTTGAGCGCCTCGGTCACCAAGCCGGCAGGATTGGTGAAGTTAAGCAGCCAGGCGCCAGGGGCGGTCTGCTGAATTTCGCGTGCAATCTCTAGGATGACCGGTATAGTCCGTAGTGCCTTAGCCATGCCGCCAATCCCGGTCGTTTCTTGACCGATGAGACCGTATCGTCGTCCCAGGTATTCGTCAGCCACGCGTGCCGCCATCTGCCCGACTCGCAACTGGGTGATAACATACGAAGCTCCACCAATCGCCTGACGACGGTTCGTGGATAGTGTTACCTTGAAGGGTTCTCCTTTGGCAGCGACCATGCGTTGTGCGAAACCGCCGACAATTTCCAGTCGTGCAGGGTCAATATCCATTAAGCAAAGTTCCTCGAGCGGCAGGCGGTGTGCCCGGCTCAGAAATCCGCTCACCAGTTCAGGCGTATAGGTCGAGCCGCCGCCAATAACGGTGATTTTCATGTTACACCTCTCGGACAAGTGGAGTCGTGTTGGTAAGCGCTTGCGATCGATGTTAATCGCAATCCAAATATCTATCAAGTCTAGAGAGGAAGGATGTGGTCTGCCGGGATAACCGCTTCAACTTATCGGTGCTGGTGGAGATGAGATTGTGCTCTCTTGTCTGAAAGCGAAGGAAGACGGTAGGGATGAGGGGAACTGTATTTGTCGAAAAAACATCTAGGCTGGTGCACCAAGTTTGTCGATGATGGTTTACAGTTTGCTGGCTATCGGCGGCCTTTGGAA
>JANWWB010000395.1 GCA_025056515.1 Anaerolineales bacterium | reverse complement strand
TGCCGCATCTGCAACAACCTCTGCCCCTTCAACGCAATTATCTTCCACGAAGATCGGATGGTCAGCGAAGTCAACCCTGCGCTGTGTCAGGGCTGCGGCACGTGCGTAGCAGCCTGCCCGGCGGGCGCAATCTCCGGCACGGGCTTCTCCAACGAACAAATCCTCTCACAAATCGAAGGCCTGCTTCTTTTGAACGTCTCTCAAAAAGCTGGCACTGCGGTATAGGAGAACAACCATGAGCGATACTCCCGAAACCAAGCCCTTCGAACCCACCATTATCGGTTTTACCTGCAACTGGTGCTCGTATCGTGCCGCCGATATGGCCGGAATCGCGCGCATGAAATACGCCCCAAATGTCCGGCTCATCCGTCTCATGTGCTCTGGACGCCTCGATCCGACGTTTGTCTTCAAAGCTTTTGCAGGCGGCGCAGATGGCGTGTTGATTTCCGGCTGTCACCCAGGCGATTGCCACTACATCAACCAGAACTACAAGACCCTGCGACGTTTTCCGCTCATTCGGCGTGTCTTGGCGCAATTCGGCATCGAACCTGCGCGCCTAAAATTGCTATGGGCCAGCGCCTCTGAAGGACAGATTTTTGCCGACGAAGTCAATAAATTCGTTGAAGAAGTACGCGCCCTAGGGCCGCTGAATTGGGGCAAGCAAGAAACCAAAACGGTTGCTACGATTGAAAAAGAGGAGGCGCCGGTATGAGCAAACCGAAATTTGCTATGTATTGGGCTGCATCCTGCGGCGGATGTGAAATCGCCGTCCTTAATATTGACGAGAAAATCTTGGACGTGGACGCCAACTTTGAGGTCGTCTTCTGGCCGGTAGCCGTGGACGCCAAGTACAAAGATGTTGAAGCCATGGAAGACGGCTCGATCCTGCTGACCCTCTTCAACGGCGGGATTCGCAATGACGAGAACGAGCATCTTGCGAAATTGCTGCGTCGCAAGTCCAAGATTTTGGTCGCCTTCGGCTCTTGTGCCTGCGAGGGATGTGTACCAGGGCTAGCCAACCTTTCGCCGATTCAGGAGGTGGTCGGAACTGCCTTCCACACCGTCTCCACAGACAACCCGAACAACATCCTTCCCCAACCTCACTACGAGGTTCCAGAAGGTGTACTCCATATTCCTACCATGTATCCGGTGCTCAAGACCCTCGACCAGGTAGTAGAGGTCGATTACTACGTCCCCGGTTGCCCACCCGAGTCGCATCAGATTAAGGCTGTGATTGACCTGGTGATCCAGGCGGTGCAAGGCAAAGCGCAACTACCGCCCAAAGGCTCCGTCATCGGTGCAGGTGGCTCAACCGTCTGTGATGAGTGCCCGCGCAAGCGGAATGTCAAGACCATCAAAGCCTTTCGACGCATTCAACTTACCCAACCCGACCCAGAACTATGCTTGCTCGAACAAGGCATCCCCTGCAACGGTCCGGCCACCCGCAGCGGTTGCCATGCTCGTTGTCCTTCTGCCGGGGCCCAATGCATCGGTTGCTATGGCCCTGCCGAGGGTGTGGTGGATTACGGCGCACGGCTTATCTCTGCCTTTTCTTCGGTGATTGACAGCAACGACCCGGCTGAAATTGACCATATTCTCGATGGATTGGTGGACCCCGCCGGACAATTTTACCGGTTCAATCTCGCCAGTTCGCTCTTGCGCGCTGCCAAGCCGGCTTGGAAGTCAGGCGACTGATTTAGGAGGTAGCGAAGATGACTCAACGAATTACGATTGACCCGATTACCCGCTTGGAAGGGCATGGAAAAATTGAAATCTTCCTGAACGAGGAAGGTGAG
>JANWWB010000303.1 GCA_025056515.1 Anaerolineales bacterium | reverse complement strand
TCGGAACATCAAACGCAATTCCAGATGAAGAACACGAAAACACGCATCTGCTGGTCATCACGGATCACCGTCGGGTCCTCATCGATTGTGTTAACAGCCCAATTTTGCGCCTAAAGAAAGTGGGGGTGAATTTCCACGACCTGACCGATTTGATTCTGACTCATTTTCATCCTGATCATGTTGCTGGCGTGCCACAACTTTTGATGGATATGTGGTTGATGGGACGTCGGCGTCCACTCAATATCTACGGCCTCCACTACACGCTTGACCGAATTGAGCGGTTGATGGAATTCTACGGCTGGTCCGAATGGCCGGATTTCTTTCCGGTTGCCTTCTATCGTATTCCCTCGCAAGAGATGATGACAGTGCTCGACTGTCAGGACGTTTGCATTTACGCTTCGCCGGTCAAACACATGATTCCCTGCATTGGGTTACGGATGGAATTTAAACCGGAGAAAAAAATTGTCGCATACTCTTCGGATACTGAGCCATGTGCCCAAGTGATTCGCTTAGCCAAAGGCGTCGACATACTCATCCACGAAGCATCAGGCGCGTTGTTAGGACATTCTTCGGCCTCCCAAGCCGGAGACGTAGCCCGCCAAGCTGAAGTAGGTGCTCTATACTTGGTACATTACCCGACCGGCCCTTTTGCCTCCGGTAACCCGGTGGAAGAAGCCTCTCGTCGGTATCCTGGTCCCGTCACACTTGCCGAAGACTTTATGGTCGTGGAAATCTAAAAAGCTGTCTTCCTACCAGCCTGCGATGTACTCTTCCCATTCAGCATTTTCTTCCAAATGCTGCCCGAAGAGATACAATGCGCTGGCCGGCGGCTCCTTTGGCTCATGAAGCAATATCATGTGGGCCTCTTGTAACGTCCGCCCCCCTTTCGCATGATTACAAGCTGCACAAGCTGTCACAACATTCGTCCATGTATGTTCGCCCCCTAAATGACGAGGAACAACATGGTCTATTGTTAAATCAGAAGTGTGACGTCCACAATACTGACAGGTATAATTATCCCGCCGAAAGACCTCTCGGCGCGTCAGCTTAACGCGTGGACGAGGGCGGTGAATCATATGTTGCAAGCGAATCACCGAAGGCCTAGGAATGACAGTTTGAACCGTGCGGATATATCCCCGTCCATTTGCGACCATATCCGCCTTGCCGGAGAGAATTAGGTTGACCGCCCGACGCGTGTTACAAACATTGAGCGGTTCAAAATTAGCATTTAGGACAAGAACAGGCGCATTCATTATGGCCTTCAATTCCTACGCATTATACTACAGCCAAAAGGAGAAAAGGTTATGAGAATTTTAATGACTGGCGCCACCGGCCTCATTGGTCGTTCCTTGATCAAGTCCTTTTTAGAAGAGGGGCACTCCATCTGGGCACTTACCCGACGGAATCCACCCCCTCCCTCCCCTCTCCCTGGCTTGACCTACCTTTCGTGGGATGGTCAAACAACAAACGGCTGGGGGGAGAAAATCTCCGAGACCGATGTTGTCATCAATTTGGCAGGCGAGCCTCTAGCGCGCTGGCCCTGGACAGCCAAACGCAAAAAGCGTTTTTGGGATAGTCGCGTTCATGCCGGACAAGCGCTCACGGCTGCTATTCAATCAGCCCGTTCACGCCCTCAAGTTCTCATCCAAGCTTCGGGAATTAACCATTATGGCTTACGCGGCGAACTCGCCGACGAAACGACCCCGCCTGGTGATGACTTTTTAGCGCGTCTGACTATTGCCTGGGAAGAGTCAACTCGACCGGTGGAGGAACTTGGGGTAAGGCGCTGCATTCTACGCCTGGCTGTTGTCTTAGCCAAAGAAGGTGGCCTTTTTCCTTTGATGGCGTTGCCTGTGCGCCTGTTTCTAGGCGGACCGCTGGGAAACGGTCGACAACCCGTCCCTTGGATTCACTTGGACGACGTTGTAGGTGCTATCCGCTTTCTCATAGCCGAGGAGCAGACCCAAGGCGCATATAACCTGATTGCTCCTGAAGTGGTTTCGAATGCTGAGTTCTATCGTGTCCTCTCCAAATCACTTCGCCGTCCCTACTGGTTTCCTACCCCGGCCTTTTTGCTGCGCCTGGTACTTGGAGAGATGTCAACGCTAATTTTGGAAGGCCGTCCTGCCCAACCACGCCGTCTGCTGGAAGCCGGTTACCGCTTCCAGGCGGAGAACCTAAACCAAGCCTTGCAACGCTTACTAGCTTTCTAAAGAAGCGTTGAAGCCAAGTCCGCATGGCTTCGGTTTAGGTAGGCTGATCCGAAATCAGATTAAGAAACACTTCAACAATGTGCGGGTCAAAGTGTTTTCCAGCCTGGTCGCGCAAGTATTGTAAAACTCGTTGACGTGACCAAGCATCCCGATAAGGGCGATTTGAAGTTAGCGCATCGTAAACATCTGCAACAGCAAACAAGCGCGCCGCTAATGGAATTTCTTCCCCTTTCAAGCCGCGCGGGTAGCCTGTCCCATCCCATTTTTCATGATGGCAATACGGAATATCCAGCGCTGGCCGTAAATACTCAATCGGGTACAACATTTGATAAGCAAAGAGGGGATGGCGGCGCATAATTTCCCATTCCTCTTCGGTCAATTCACCTTCTTTGAACAGGATTCGGTCGGGCACACCCATTTTACCGATATCATGCAATAAGGCACCTCGCCGGATATGAACAATCTGTTCTTCTGGAAGACCAAGGGCATGCGCCAGGCGGAGCGTGAGTTCGGTCACCCGTTGGGTATGCCCCTCGGTTTCGCGATCGCGCAGGTCAAGGACCCGCGACCAGCCCTCAATGGTAGCATCATAGGCAAGCATCAATTCTAAATTTGAACGCTGTAGATTGTCGTAGAGAGATGCGTTGTCAATTGCGACCGCCGTCTGACTGGCCAACATCGTCAGAAACTCCTTCCAGTCATCTGTGACCACAAAAGGTTTGCGGTTAAACAGATGCAACACACCACGCACCTCGCCCTTGACCAAAAGTGGCATAGCGCATTGTGCGACGAATCCTTCGCTACGCAAGAGTTCTGCATCGGTCGAGGTCGTATCGAGAAAAACCATTCGACGCTGCAAGACTGCCTGCCAAGCAAACCCCTCATTCGGATACAAGCGCACCTCAGTCAAGCTGCGAAATCGAAAACCCAAATCAGCAACATATTCCAAGGCACGTGCTTGGGGTCGAAGGAGCGCAATCGCAACCGCATCTACTTCCAGCTCTTTGATGACATGGGTGAGAATCACACGCAAGGTGATTCGCAAATCCACACTCGAATTGATCGCCGTATCTATACTATGAAGAGCAGAGAGATGGCGCAGTCGTCGTTGTGTTTCGGCATAGAGGCGCGCTCGTTCAATCGCCACGGCAATCTCCCCTGCCAGCGTGCCTAAGGTCTGCTCATCTTCCTCGGTAAAAGCGTTTTCCCGTGAACTTTCAAAGTTCAGACATCCAAAAGTGCCTTTTTCGCCTTTCAGGGGGACACATAAGACCGAACGCACAGACGGATCGATCTCAATATACCGAGCATCCTCTTTGACGTTCCCGCAACGGACCGGCAGGCCGTTCTGAATGACCCAGCCAACAATGCCCTGGCCCGGACGAGTGATCAGTGCAGCAACACGCATCATCTCTCTTTTCTGAGCTGCTGGATCGAGATTGGGAAACTGATGGTGTACCAAAGAAATCGAGCCGTCTTTTTCAAGAAGCCACAAGCTTCCTCGTTCCCAGCCGGTCGTCTTCTCGATTTCCGGTATAACTATCTCACCGATCAGACGATCATCCAACAAATAACTTAACTTTTGCGAGACGGTGTAGAGCATAGATAATCTTTCGGCACGACGATTGGTTTGGGCGAACAGATTCGAATTCGCCACTGCGCTGGCTGCCAACGAAGCAAAGGCTTTGAGAAGTTGTAAATCGGAGTCGGTAAACGGTCGATTGCGTCCAACCCGGCGTACGCTTAACACTCCAATCGTTGTCTTCCCTTGCATCAGCGGCGCAAACATCATTGCTTCTGGTTCTTCCGGTGTCCCCGGCACATGTACGGCGCGCGGGTCATTCATCATGTCATTGACAATTTCCGCCACGCCGGTCGCTGCGACAAATCCTGTGACACCTTCTCCAAC